>JAPLLQ010000011.1 GCA_026387485.1 Candidatus Omnitrophota bacterium
ACTTTCAATCTTAAAACCAGTTTCATTATCAGAGTTATCATGCCAATAGAGGCGTATCTCGGTAGTTGAGAGTGTAGTGGCAGTAAGATTGGTTGGCGCAGTGGGAGCTGCCAGAGCAAAACCACTAGCCAAGAAAAACGACCATAATAAGATTACGGACAAAATCAGAATTTTTCTCTTTTGCATATTTTAAATGTTTTTTAAAGTCTTCATTAAGACTAGTAAAAAAATCCGCATAGACAGTCCTAGACGGATATGGTTAAACTAACTACAAAATTTTTTAGCTACGTCCTTCTCCATTACCCCCTCTTGACCCTAAAAGCCTTGCGTTGTTAATATACTACAAATAATGAAGTATTCAAGAGACAAAACCAGTTATTTTGAAAACGCTTTCTTTTAAATTAAATGCCGAGAGAGGGAGACGATTGAACTTATTTTTCCAACCCTCGGGATAGCAATATATTATAACTTTAGTACTTTATTGTCAGAATTAAACAGTCTGGATGCTACTCGATTGTTCCCTTTGTTGCCCTATTGTTTTCACTTAGATGGGCACATTTTGGGCACAAATATTTTTGACCTTCCCCTCTTTAGTGGACAGATTATTAAGATAGTAACGCCTACTAATTAAACTACTTCCTCGTTCTGCCGCGGTTCTTTTTAAGACCTAAACGCTTAGCCTGTTTATAAATAGCAGGCAAACTTCTATATGGAAATAAATTACTAAGTTTTGAATTAGTTTTCCAACTTCTTTTTAATCTTCTTATTTCTTCTTTAGTCCAGACATAACCTTTCCTTTTGATTTTTAATACATTTGCTTTCTGTTTTATAGCTACTTTTGTAAATTTCTTTAATAATCGCTTAACTTTGATACCTATTTTCGGATACTCTCTTTTTAAAATAGCGATTTCTTTTGCACCCCATCTTATAACTCGATATTTATCTAAAGTGTTTTTAAAATGTTTCTGTTTCCAAGATTTATTTACTTTAATTTTTAGTTTTTTTTTTTTGTTTTGTATGGTTTAATTAGAAAACCTTTTTCGTAGGAAGGGAATATTTGAACCCTTTCTTGGATAATCTCGTTCTAAAATCCTGATATACCTATCTGTCCACTTCCCCATTTTTATCCTCCTGAATTAAAAAAGCAACCATCTATTTAAAGAGTTGCCTTAAATTTAACCTATTTTAAACTGCATCACCACTCCTTTGTGACCGTAAACACATTATAGCACTTTTTATATACCATTTAAACCTTTTCCTTGGTCTTCAGAGCATACAAACAAAAAGGGCTAAAAACGGTTAAGTCCAGCCCCTTGAGGCCTGTGACCACTTTGTGACCATGTTGCGCTAAAAAAAACTAAAATCCGCTAAACTTGATAAAAATGAAAAAACTGCTTAACTGCTAAGAAAGGCGAGAGTTGTTAGGTAAATCTACGGGATTTGAAACTATCCAAGCTCTCATTACTTATCCTTTTACGCAGTATTAATGCCAATCCGCATCTATGCCAACAGAAGGAACTTTTTTATAAAGGTAGCTTAAATCAAGCTATCCCACTAATTCGTCGATTATCCAGGCAAGATGATCCTTGGGCAAGTAGTCTCCTATTGCAGCCGGGAAAAGCAGCTTATCTTTATTATTGTAGCCACGTACATTTAAGGACATTTATCAATCTCCTTGATAGGTTTTATCGTCGGGAAATGTTACTTTTACCGCCAAGAACAGTATAGCAGAATAGATTACTTTACAATATTTCGACGATAAGCCGACGATAACCTTCAGGAATTATCGCACAACCACTGGGTCGCTCACTTCCAGCTAATTTTATTGCGTGTTCGGCTCTGCTTGTGGCTGGCGCTGGGCGGCGGCAGCCGCAAGCCGAGCCTCTCGCATAAAGGCCATAAGACCGAAAAGCAAAATTGAGATTGACAATTAAAATGTGGGATGTAAATATTGTTCGAACAAAAACAATAATATTTGATATAATGTAAATTACGGTATTATTAAGAGAGATTACTAATTCTTTTTATACACAGGCGGGGGAATGGAAACCGCGAATATTTGATGAAATAGTTTTTCGAATTCTGCGAATGTTGCGTATTAAGAAAAGATGAGAAAAACCGATAATGCGTTTTTGGATACCTTATAAAAATTTATGGAGATATTATCGTTTTATGCGTACATTTTCTTAAAATGCCCTGCTTGTTAATGGGAAACAGTATAACAGTAATATATATCATAGCGCAATAAGATTTAATTATGAACAATAAACCTATTAGCATCGTTATGCCAGTCAAAAATGAAGAAGCCACCTTGGAGAAAATTATTAATGAGGCTAAGGGATATTGTGATGAAATTTTGGTTATAGATGGCGACTCAAAAGATTCCTCTAGGGAGATAGCCGAGAAATTAAATTGCCGAGTATTTTTAGATGGTGGAAAAGGAAAAGGCGAGGCGGTAAGGATTGCGATACAAAAAGCAAGCGGTGAAATAATAGTTTTTCTTGACGCGGACGGAAGTCATGAGGTAAAAGATATCCCAAAACTGGTAAAGCCTATAAAAAAAGACGAGGCAGATTTGGTTATAGCTTCCAGGAGACTTGGAGGAAGCGACGAACTCTACGGAAATTTTGATAGGTTAATAAGGCGCCTCGGAAGCTCGACTATAACATCGTTCATCAACATTCGTTTTAAGGTAAGATTGACCGATTCGCAAAATGGTTTTCGGGCGATTAGGAGAGATGTCGCAAGACAGCTTGATCTCAAAGAAAATATTTTTACTATAGAACAAGAGATGGTTATGAAATGTCTTAAAAAAGGTTTCAGGATAAGAGAAATAAACAGTCATGAATATTCAAGAAAATTCGGCAAGTCACGTATTAATGTCTTAACGATGGCGCCCCGATATATTGTATGCTTAATTAAAAATCTTTTTTAGTTTGAAATGCTAAAAAAAATAAATTTTTTCAGAAATATCTTAAACTCCAATCTTCGGCGCCCTGGATTTCCTTATAAACTTACCTTTGCCATAACTTATAGGTGTAATTTGCGTTGTCAGACCTGCCGCATTTGGGAAAAAGAAAAAAGGGAGGAATTAAGTGTCAGTGACATAGAACTCTTCTTTAAAAGAAATAGCAGGTTTAACTGGGTAGATTTTACCGGCGGAGAGATCTTCTTAAGGAAAGACTTGGTGGATATTATTAGAGTTGCAATAGAAAACAGCCGTTATCTCTATCTTCTTCATTTTCCAACCAATGGTTATTTGACCCGAAAGATCGTTTCAGAGGTTAAAGAGATATTGAATTTCAAAACAACTCTTTTTGTAGTTACCGTATCTTTGGACGGTCCTCCCGCTTTACATGATACTTTAAGAGGAATAAATGGTGCGTGGCTAAATGCGATAGAGACATTTAAAGGCTTAAAAACACTAAAAGATAAGCGTTTTAAAGTTTATTTAGGTATGACACTTTCAAAATATAATTCTGGTTTAGTGAAAGAAACGTATCAAAAAACAAAAGAGAGAATACCAGCCATCAGTTATAATGATTTTCATTTTAATATTGCCCAAACCTCAAATCATTTTTATAAAAACGCGGATGTAGATTTAGGAGTAGATAAAGGGCTTATTAAAGATATAAAAGAGATTATTAAAGAAGAGAAGATATTTTCTGCGATAAAATTTTTGGAATATATCTATCAAAAATTAAGTTCAAAATATATTGAAACAAAAAGGCCGCCTGTTGTTTGCAAGGCATTATCGGCATCCGTTTTTCTGGATCCTTACGGAGATGTTTATCCTTGTTCGATTTGGAGTGAAAAGATTGACAATTTAAGAGATTTTGATTTTGACTTGAAAAAGATATGGGATTCAAAAGATATTAAAAAAATTAGGCATAGGATAACAAATAGAGAGTGCCCCGGTTGCTGGACACCCTGTGAGGCGTATCAGGCTATTTTAGGTTCGTTATTAGGATTATGAGAAAAGCCCGAGTCTTTAGGTTATCAGCTATTCTTTTATTTCTCATTTTATTATTTGTCTTTAAAACCCCTTATCTAAATCTCCCTGTTTTTAGCGATGAGATTAATTATTTACATGGCGTTTTGGCGGTATACAATAACCATCTTAATCCTTTTGTTGAATTCTGGTCTTATAAACCGCCTCTTTTCTTTGTATTGGTTGCTTTACTTTTCAAGATATTCGGCTGTTCGCTCATAATCGCCAGAGCTGCAGTGCTCTTCTTTTCCTTTTTGCTACTCTATTTCACCCTTTTATTAGGTGAGAGATTATACGATAAAGAAACGGCTATCTTCGCGAGCATGCTCCTGTTTTTCTCCCCATTCTTGTTTGCTCAAAGCGGACTTTTTTATTGCGATATTCTGGTAGCGGCATTGACGCTTGCTACCATCTATTTTTTTATCACTGATAATAAAATAGGGTATTTCATGGCGGGAACATTTCTGGTCTTAACCAAAGAACCTGCAATACTTGTTATTATTAGCATAGCTGCCTATAAACTTATTCTCGGTTTATTAAAAACCGTTAAAGAGAACCATATACAAAGAATCTTATTTAAAATACGGATTTTAATCTTAGGGGCATTGTTTATATTGTCTCCCCTTCTATTCTTTTTGATATGGATGTTAATTAACAAGTTGGTTTTTGGTTGGTTCCTCTGGCAGAAAAACGCATCTTTTTTGACGAATTTCATGACTTCGTTCCATACAATTAAACCTGCAGTTAGGTATATTGTTGAATGCGCATTTTTAATACATTTCAGATTTTTGATTACCATGGCCATCTTATCAGCCGTTCTTATCTCTCTATTTAGAAGCGAAACCAAGAAGAAATTCATAAAAAAAGAATACCTTCTTTTTGCCATATTACTTTTTATAGCTGTGGTTTTTTTCTCAGGGTTATCGGGAAAGATATATTGGCCGACACCCCGGTATATGTTATTTTTCCAACCATTATTCTTTCTTGTCGGCACAGCATCTATTATCCGATTAATTAGAAATAGGATGGCCTATATTTTAGCCTTTTTGATTATTATATTTCTTTTTATTGGCTGTTGGCATTCAGAAGGTATTCCGCTAAACGGTGATTTGAATTTAGATTACCTCACTATTGTGAAAGACCATAAAGAAGTTGCTGATTTTTTGGAAAAAAATTTTTCGTCCGAAGTGATAATTGCTACATGGCCGATAAATCTTAATTTGACCGAACCGTTGCTCGGATATGTAACTAAGCCGCTGAAACACATCACAGATAAGCTTGCTCTTTTTGAAGAAGAAAAAAGACAGGGTTTAAATGCGGTAATCGTGATTTCAGAATATTATAAGTACTGGACAGAGGAAGGAAAAAATATAGTAGAATTTAAGGAAAATACAAAACCAAAACTTTTGACAAAGTTTAGTTCTGGCAGCGAAGAAATCTCCCTCTATTTATTACGATAAATCTATACTGCTTCCCATAGGAAATTTATAGCGTGGGATAAAACCGTAATGAGTCCACTCGTAAAGAGTGCTCCGACTTATCTGAATTAAGTCGCTTAATTGCGTTATGGTTAGCAGCTTTTCCACCGGGTTAGATTTCCTTATTCTCAGAGGGCGCAAAATGGACACAAGGAAAATTAGATTTTTATTGGGGGGTGTAATTTGTTGCAGTAAGAATAGTTACAAGGTGCTAAAATCTAAATGCCGAGAGAGGGAGACGATTGAGCATATTTCCCTAACTCTCGCAGCTACAAGCTATTATAAATCTAACACCTTTATTGTCAATGAATTATACTGTCCGGATGTTTAGTTTTGTTTGGGTTTGTTAACGGATGTTTCTGTGTTGGATGGGCACATTTTGGGCACAAAGTGCGCCGGTCGCCTTAAACACCTAATGCCTCGGCCATCTCCTGCATGATTATTTTATTCTCGGCAAATTTTGATTCCGTTGACAGAGGCACGCATTTTGAAAGTTTCTGCTCTCCCTGTAAAAGCCTGCACGCAAAAGCAAGACATGTTGCTTCCCCGCAGGCACGACAATTAGTCTTAGGAAGCCAACCGTAAATCTGCAAAGCAGTTACTTTAACTTTTTCTTCATAGTTCGGTTTTATAGTATCGCGGCTGGAGTATGTATTATTTACCAACTTCTTAACTTCATCTAATATCAGCCATGCATCAATAATGTCATCTGCTTTGGCAATGGTAATTTTTATATTGTACAGATTAATAAGGCGTCTCTCTTTCGCATAGGTCAGAGTCGATGCGCCATTATTATATGAAGCGCCTTTAATAACAGCATTTAAATAGGGCAAAATCTCTGTTATGTCCCTGTTAAAATATCCGATGAGCCGTATTTTTTTCTCATCAGCCATACAAGGTGCCACATAACACAGAGTAATGCTATTTAAAAACTCACCACTTGATTCCGAAACCTTATATTCTTTTGCTCTCTTAAAGAAATCTTCTTCGTAATCATGATATAAAAACGGATAACGTCCACTAACCAACACATTCTCATTAATAATGACTCGGCATACTAACTCTTTATTTTCTTCAGGGACAACTACTGCTAATGTAGAAATATGCTTGAAATCCTTACCTTTAGAGATCAAAATTCTCTGAGCTCTTAATCCTTCATCCTGATTAGGAAAAACAATAATTTCGTACTGCTTGTTCTTATCTATTTCCAATGACACACCTTAAAATAGTCTCAAAATATATATACCTGTGTAGTATATGCCCACAATGATAAATATGACTCCGGTAATCTTACGAGTATAGTATTCAAGCCGTGTGATTTTGTTAAACCAGTGGCTTAAAGAAGTCACGCCCAAAGCAATGGCAACAGCAAATACAAGAACCGGCAATCCTGTACCAATTCCATAAATGAATGGCAGAACAATCCCGCTTTTGCTGTTAATTGCTAAAGGAATAAGGCTCCCAAAGAATAAGGCTGCCGAAATAGGGCAAAATGCCAGCGCAAAAATGAAACCCAGTAAAAATGCACCCGGAACTCCGGATTCTGCAAGTTTATTGTGATGTTTTTGTGAAAGCGAAACCCCCGGCAAGCGGATAGTAATTATTTCTAGCAAAATAAGCCCGGTAAGAATTAATAGCGGGCCCAGAGCCTTACCCATGTATTTCTGTAAAAACTGAGCAACCTGCGGTACGCTTAATAGGGAGTTAATAATAATCCATCCCAAGATCGCATAAGAAACCATTCGCCCAAGCGTATATGCCAGTCCGGAGATAAACACAAAAAACGGATGAGCTATCTTCTTAGATAGAAACGAAATAGCGGCCACATTACTAACCAAAGGACACGGACTTATTGAAGTTAATATACCTAGCCACAATGCCGAAGCAGATCCTATAAATAGCTCTATCATTTAGCTTCCTTCAGGAAATCTGCAACCTCACTCTTTACATAATCAATAAATATCTGCTTATTACTAACGTGCTCCCAGATCTTATCCATATTCTTCCATTTGATTTCTTTGCCATCTTTGACTAAAGACAAAATAAGCGATTTGGTGTAAAGCTGGTAATCTTGACTATAATGTTCGTTGCCTTTATCTTCTACGTTGATAACTTTAAACTCCAGCTTCCCAGACGCAAGCGCATCCTTAAAGTTAGTTTCTATGGCTTCCTTTGAATACTTCTCCAGCTTATGGCAGGTAGGACAACGCATTGTTTCATGAAAATAATAGACAATAACATGCGAGTCTTGTGCATTCTCTGCTGCTTGAGCTAGCGGCGAAAGAATTATGCCGCTACTACTTAGTGCAACAACCGCCAGAAGAACGAGA
The DNA here is from genome assembly GCA_026387485.1 of Candidatus Omnitrophota bacterium. Taxonomy (GTDB): domain Bacteria; phylum Omnitrophota; class Gorgyraeia; order Gygaellales; family Profunditerraquicolaceae; genus JAPLLQ01. The sequence continues at coordinate 7,800 of JAPLLQ010000011.1, forward strand.
AATAGTTTCTTCAATTTTCCCTCCCGCAATTATTGAAGCTGCTTTTTCAATACTTTCTTCATTGACTTTCGCTTTCCCTTTCTCGAAACCTATATCTTTAAGATTAAACGCCAAAACCTTAAAACCAGCGTGCTCAAGCGTTTTCTTTGAACAGGAAACCGGACAGCCATCAATAGCAATAATCTTGTTGGCCGCTTTCGTTGACTCAATCATACCGGGAATATGCGCGCCGATACCCGAAAGGCAAAACATCTTCGCCTGGCCGCATTTGGCCATTTTTCGCGCAACTCGGTCTGATAGTTCGCCCACATCCGAACCACCGGAACAGGAAAATATCAATACACCCGTTTCATTACACATGCAATTAGCCGCCATCAAACTCCTCCTATTTTGAAATGATTTTCTTTATCTCGTCTTCGCTTAAGACCTTGCCCGCTGAAACCACTATTCCGTCAATGACTAACGCAGGGGTCATCATTACGCCATACTCGGTAATCTTATCAATGTCCGTTACCTTACCGATTTCGGCTTGTATGTTCAATTCTTTAGCTGCCGCCTCGGCATTGGAAGTAAGCTGTTTACACTTAGGACATCCGGCTCCCAATATCTCAATTTTCATTAGCGCCTTCCTCCCTATTTAGCTATTACTCCAAAAATCATACCACTTATGGTGGCCATAATAACCACTAGCCCCACATAAACAACTGTCTTTTTTGTTCCCATAATACTGCGCAACACAAGCATGCTGGGTAAACTTAAGGCAGGGCCGGCCAAAAGAAGCGCAAGCGCAGGTCCCTTGCCCATTCCCGAATTCATCAACCCCTGCAATATGGGCACCTCGGTAAGTGTTGCAAAATACATAAACGCCGCAACAATTGATGAGAAGAAATTCGCCCACAGCGAATTACCTCCTACAAGCATTACAATGAATCTTGAAGGAATAACGCCTTCATGACCGACTCTGCCAAGTAGGAATCCTGAAACAAGCACTCCTCCCAGTAAAAGCGGTAGTATCTGTAATGCAAAACCCCATGTCGCGCCAGTCCATTCTTTTAATTCGTCTTTTTTGAACCATTTAAAGAGCATAACAACTAGACTGATAAGAGAAAAACCCGCAATCCACCACTTGTACTGATAAATGATTGACCAGATTCCATGATCGCCTTCTAAAGGCTTACCCCAGTTAGCAAATACGAGAAACGCAACCATTGAAACGAAATAAAGAACTGTCTTGCCTAAAGAACGAGTTTCTTTTACCCCTCCTACATTGAAATCGCCAGTCGCATGGCGGGCTCTTTCTTCTTTCAAAAATATAAGGTGCATCAATAGACCAATAACTACACTAAACATGACCGCGCCTAGGGCTCTTGCCAGCCCTAATTGCCAACCAAGGATACGCGCTGTCAAAATAATAGCTAAAACATTGATGGCAGGCCCCGAATACAGAAAGGCAACCGCAGGTCCAAGGCCAGCTCCTCTTTTATATATCCCGGAGAATAAAGGTAAAACAGTACAGGAACAAACTGCCAATATCGTACCGGATATTGAAGCAACGCTATAGGAAAGAAATTTATTCGCTTTAGCGCCAAAATACTTCATGACTGATGCCTGACTTACAAAAACCGATATGGCTCCTGCAATAAAGAATGCCGGAACAAGACATAAAAGTACATGCTCCCGCGCGTACCACTTAACTAATACCAAAGCCTCAAATACTGCGTTATTAAAACGTATATTTTCTACCGGCAAATAAAAACAAACCAAAAATGCAGCTAATATATATAGAAACTTTTTCCAATCTTTCATTGCTTACTCTTTCTCTTAACCTTACAGCAACCGCCTTCAATCCTGATTGCCTTAATATTAACCAAACCATCGGCTATTTTTCTATGCGCCAAGGTAATAATTCTAGAGAAGGTTGACCGGGAAATCTTCATTAACTTTGCTGCCTCAACCTGTTTCAATCCTTCAAGACAGGCCAGACGCACGGCCTCAAACTCATCGAGTGTCAAATAAACCCCTTCCAGCTTACTTAAGGGTTTACAAAGCGGCTTAAAACATCTTTCACCCGGAATACATTTTACCCATCTAGTTTTCTTAGGCCTCAAAATAACCTCCTATAGTTATGAACATATGTGCATAATAAGTTTAACATATTATTTTATTTCGTCAATGAAAAATTTATGCGTGGCTGGATTAAATTAAAAGTTATACTGTAATCTTAAATGAACTTCTGCCCTTTCTCTGCCTTTTCTTTAAACAATCATCAACCTCTGCTTCTTTAAATCTAACCCCTTTGGGAAACTTATAATGAGGTATAAATCCAGTATGAGTCCACTCATAAACCGTGCTCCGGATTATCTGGATTAATTCGCTTAATTGTTCAACAGTTAGTAGCTTTTCCGCCGGGTTAGATTTCCTTATTCTCAGAGGGCACAAAATGGGCACAAGGAAAATTAGATTTTTATTGGCGGGCGTAATTTGTTGCGGTAAGGATAGTTACAAGGTGCTAATATCTAAATGCCGAGAGAGGGAATCGGACCCCCCACGCCGGCCTTTTCAGGGCCGCGCTCTACCACTGAGCTATCTCGGCTAAATTCAAAACTTGACCTATTTAATGGTAGCAAAAAAGCGGTAAAAAGCAATATTTTATTTAGCTTCCTGTCGCACTACCGCAAATGGGGCAAGAACAATATAGAATGTGAAAAAGAGGAATATTACCACTTGCGGGAAAAATATTGCCGCTATTGCCGCTATAACAAGAACGACCATGATGGACTTCTTCAACGCGAGCCTCAAGCCATCAAGGTTCAAATATCGCACTCTGGAAACCATTAAAAATGCCAATAATAACACCAACAGCAAGAATATGAGCGGCGGCGGAGACTGGGCGTATTTACGGCATATGAGAATAAATGAAGCCAGGAACCCTCCGCTTACCGTCGTGGGTAGGCCGTAAAAAAAGGTAGTCATCTTATCGCTCGGCGTAAGGTTGTATTGCGCCAGGCGCACCACGCTTGCCAGGAGATAAATAAACAGGGAAAGTGTCGCAAAGATATGAAAATCCTTATAGACAAAAGTATAGCCTAATATCGAAGGGGCCATTCCAAAAACAACGACATCCACCAGTGAATCAAATTGCTTGCCGAATTCGCTTGAGGCCTGGTTAAGCCTGGCAACCTGCCCGTCTAGACCGTCAAAGACAACCGCCAGTATTATCGCCCAAGAAGCAAGGGTAAACTGGCCCTCAAGAGAAAAAATAACTGAAGCAAAACCGCAAAACAGACTTAAAGAGGTAAGTAGGTTCGCTAAGGTGTTCATTATCTGGCCTCTTCCATAATCTTGCCGTAAAGATCCTGGGCTAAAGTTAAATTAGGCAGGTGAAATTTACGCGCGGAGATCCTGAGACGTACGGTTGCACGAGTTAAACGTATAAGCCTGATCCAAACCTTAGACCCATCGGCTGCCAAAACTAAGTAACCCCGGCCGCTATCCTCTTGTTTTATCGTCCCGCGGATCCTAGAGACTTGCGCTATAGCATCCCAAACGCTATCATAGGATTTATCCGTATCCCCCTGCACGGTATCTTTACTAACCGCATAACAACCCACCCCTCCCACTGCGGCTCCGATAATCAGGGGGGCGCAGCCCAGAATAAAATTAAGCATAAAAACAATCACAAGGAAAGAGGTAATCACCCTTCTCACTTTAGCTCCTTTTTTGAGAATACCTTAAAGAAACAAAAAATAGTAAGCCACAAAATAACAGCCCAAGATATAATTAAAAAAAGCCATCCTTCGGGTTTCATTTTAACCTCTCTTCAACTCTCTTTTTGCGCATCCAGGCAACCTTAACCAGGGCCGCCAAAATTGTGAATATCAATATTAACCCTAGGCGTGCGCCCAAGACAAACGGCCGGTTAGCCTCCGTCACTCCCCTCATCTTTAAGAAAGCGACAAACTGCGACTCTGCCGCGCCTTCAGGCTTATAAAAAAACCACATCCCCAGGATAAAAAACAGGAACAATGGCGTAATGTACTTAATGATAAATTTGTATATCCGCGGCACCCACATATCCGCACCCTTGTGTATCTCATCCCAGGCCTTCTCCATGCCAAAGACCCAGGCAAACAGGAAAGTCTCAATGGTAGCAAAGACCACGAGAAA
>JAPLLQ010000120.1 GCA_026387485.1 Candidatus Omnitrophota bacterium
ACATTTGAAGGAGTGGAATCGGAAGATGATTCATCTGCTTTATTCTGGCCTTTAGAATCCAGCATCTGCATATTATTGGCGACTATTTCCGTGGTGTAACGTTTGACGCCCTCCTTGTCTTCCCAGGAACGGGTTTGAATCCGGCCTTCAACAAAAATCAACTTACCTTTGACCAGATAATTCCCGCATATTTCGGCCAATTTCCCAAAGGCAACTATTCTGTGCCACTCCGTTTTTTGAACTTTTTCTCCATTTTTATCTTTCCACTGTTCGTCCGTAGCCAAATTGAAGTTAGTAACCATTGCGCCATCGGGCGTATAACGGACCTCCGGATCTTTACCCAGCCTGCCAATCAAAATCGCCTTGTTTACCATTTCCCCCCCCTTTATTTTAAATATGCATCTATAATACATAACATAATCGTTTGTGGCAAATACATTCTTCCTTAGTTTTACAATCAGAACATTATCACATAAACCACAATCATGCTTGACTAATTGGCAAAATAAATATAGTCAAATTAACTTTATAAAAGTGGAGAAATTATGGAAGATAATGACCTTTTAAAGATTCGCTTGGGGAAAATCGCGGCCTTAAAAGCAGCAGGGGTTGATTTATATCCCAATAATGTCCGGCCCAAAAACACAACGGCGGAAATATTAACTGAGTTTGGCGCTTCCGAAGCGGAAGCGCTGGCTGGGCTAAAGCAACAATTTTCCATAGCAGGACGTTTAATGGCAGTACGTAATTTTGGTAAGGCGGCATTTGTCAAAATCCAAGACCGTAAAGGCCAGATCCAAAGTTACGTAGCTAAAGATATGCTCAACGAAAACGCTTTTTTCGTTTTCAAAAAACTGGATATTGGGGAGATATTGTTTACATTTCAGGAAAACTATTTCGCACTAAGACCAATGAATTGACCATAGAAGCACATGATTTACGTCTCTTGTCTAAGGCTATGCACCCGCTTCCGGAAAAGTGGCATGGCCTGACTGATGTGGAAACAAGATACCGTCAAAGGCACCTTGATTTAATATCCAGCCCGGCAGTTAAAGAAATTTTTTTCCGGCGAAGCCGTATGATCCAACTTATACGGCAATTCATGGATAAACAGGATTTTCTGGAAGTCGAAACACCGATGATGCAGCCACGCGCTGGCGGCGCTGTAGCCCGTCCCTTTAAAACCCATCATAATTCTTTAGATATGGATTTATACTTACGCATTGCGCCGGAACTTTATTTAAAACGTCTTGTTACCGGTGGAATGGAAAGAGTCTATGAGATTAACCGGAACTTTCGCAACGAAGGTATTTCCGCTTTTCATAATCCGGAATTTACAATGATAGAATTTTACATGAGTTACGCTACTTATGAAGATTTGATGACTTATACTGAAGAGTTGTTTGCTTTTATCGCCAGTAATATCTTCGGCTCTCTTAAGTTCACTTATCAGGGGACAGAAATCGATTTATCACCACCCTGGCGGCGTATTTCTGTAAAAGATGCTCTTTTGCAGATGGCCGGCATGGATAAATCCACGCTAGAGAATCAAGCACAAGCCTTAGCTTTTGCCAGAAAAGTTGGCTGCGAGGTCAAAGACACCGATCCTTTAGGGAAGGTTTTAATGGCTATTTTTAATGAAGTTGTGGAAAAAAAACTTATCCAACCTACACTTGTAACCCATTATCCGGTGGCCGTATCCCCTCTTTC
>JAPLLQ010000057.1 GCA_026387485.1 Candidatus Omnitrophota bacterium
AACCGTAAGAAAATTACTACAAAAGCGTAGGAAGAGTCCTACATTATTCGTAATCGTTCGGATTATAACGCTATCCAGATTAGTCTCCGCTATAAATAATATAAAGATTCCACGTCATTACGAATAGGGCTTTAGCCCGACGCAGCAATCTAAAACGAGATTGCTTCGTTCGCCTTTGGTTCGCTCACAAAGACAAATTGGTATGGTGTATGGCACACTTGTTGCTTATTTATATAAGTATGTATAGAGTAATAGTAGTTGATGATAATAAGGATTTGGGAATGTTAACCTCAGAGATTCTTGTAGAAAAAGGTTTTAGGGTAAATATTGCCTTTGATGGAGAGACTGCTCTGAAAAGAATTAAGCAGGAGCCGTATGACGTGATGATTTTAGACTATAGGCTTCCCGGAATATCAGGTTTGACGGTTTTGGAAAAGACCCATCGAATAAGGCCCAATCTAAGGACAATAATGATTTCTGCTTTTGGAGATGGTCCTATTAGGGCTAGGGCAAAAGAATTAGGGGCTTATGTTTTTTTAGATAAGCCCTTTGACATAGATGGGCTGGTGAAGGTGGTCAAGAAGGCCTTAAAATAAAAGTAAGGAGGGATTGGCTAATGGATAAAAAGGGAAAAGTAGTTGTTCTTCTTTTGCTCCTTATGACGGTATTAGTTCTTCCTCTGTTTGCTGCTGAGCAGTCAGCGCAGGCTGTCTCAACCACAGTAAAACAGACGGGTATTATCAAAGGGATATTGCAGCCTACGACAACCTCTCTCACTCAAGTAAGCGCATATTTGCCAAAACTGGGAGTATTGTTATTGATTCTGATTATTGGTGCTTTAGTAGCAATGGGAGTGGTAGCTTTGGTGGCAGCTATCCTTAAACTCATCCGGTTGGAAAAAGGCGCTAAAAAGATCAAAGTCCCGGAGATCCTTAAAAAAGGCGGCATTGGGATATCGCTAAGTGAATTGATTACGGAGATAATCTTTTTTATCTTCATCATTGCTACCTTAATTACTGCCTTGGAATTCTATGGTGTTGGGACAGTGGTATTAATGAGTTCAATTCTTGCCTATGTTCCACAGGTAATTTCTGCGGTGTTTATCCTAATTTTGGGTATTTTGGTAGCTATACTCATTTCAGGGATAATCAAATTGGTTGGCGGAAATGTAAAAATTGCTCAGTCAGATACGCTGGGTAATGTTGCGAAGTACGCGATTATTATACTCAGCACAGTAATCGCCTTAAAAGAATTGGGTTTAGGGATAATTTTGACTGATAAATCCAAGGATATTATCTTTGCAGGCGTAGTTCTGTCTTTGGCTTTGGGTTTTGGTTTAGGTTTAAAGGGTAAGGCCGAAGATTTCTTAGGTAAGATTTTCAAGAAATAAATCTAAAAATGAAAGGGGGTGATTTACATGGCAGTAGAAAAAGCGATTGGTTCTTCCAGCTTAGTCGAAGTTATCGACCGTATCCTGGACAAGGGCGTGGTAGTTGACGCTTGGGTAAGAGTCTCTTTAGTCGGTATCGAGATTCTCGCGATTGAAGCTAGAATAGTAGTGGCTTCAGTTGAGACTTACCTGAAGTACGCTGAAGCGATTGGTTTGACCGCAACAGCAGCCTAAGGATAAGATCAAGAGGGGTTCTTGCCCGACCACCCTTAATTCCGCCAAAGGCG
>JAPLLQ010000135.1 GCA_026387485.1 Candidatus Omnitrophota bacterium
ATAGGGGTAGTCGTACTTTCAAATTATGTTACAGAACTGCCTGAGCTGCTAGCTTTCAGATTTTTTGATCAGTATTCCGGCAAGCCTACCAAGGATTTGAGCGCTGAAGGATTAGCTGAATTGGAGAAAATGAAGAAAGAAGAAAAAGCTAAAATTCCCGTTGCACCAAAAAATCCTCTTGCGGCAATGCCTTTAGAGAAGTACTCTGGAGATTATTCGAATGATGTTTACGGCAAAATAAACATTACTGTTGTTGACGGAAAATTGACCATAGTGTTGGGTCCTAAAAAATTAAAGATAACCCTTAGTCACTGGAATAAGGATATTTTCTCGGCACACTGGCCGTTTTCTGACTCTGACCTTGAATCCAGTTTTGCGATTTTTCAGGTTGATCCGCAAAGTAAGGTAACAGGTGTTACTATCGATTCCCTGAACCAGAATGATGGTCTGGGTGTTTTTGCGCGGGTCGAAAAGACATTATGATGTGTTAAACAATCTTTAGGTATCTTTCAAGTAAGTACTTCATTTCTAGGTGAAAAACCGGACAAATAGGACAAATTTCGCGAGGAATTACATCTCTAAGGTTGCAGTATGGGGTTATATTAAGGTAATTTCTATATATAAGTGTTATTTGGAAACAGAGAGGTTTCCCCTCGGCTAATACGAGAGGGACCCCATTTTTAAAATGAAAAGATTATATTTTTTAAACTTAATTGTAATCTGCATAATCATAGCTTCGTTATTTATTTTTACAAAAGTTATTTGTGATGATCAGGATACCTTAATTGATACACCGCCGTACGAGGGACATTTTTACTATAGTGACTTACTTAGGAGTCCGCTATTTCAGTTAGGAATATTATTTGAATTATACAATAATACGATCCCACTTCGGCAGATTATATCTTATCTAGAAAGACAAGAAAAATCTCCTCCCTTAATTACACCCGCGGTTATTCTGTAATTTTAAAAGACTTACTTATCACAAGTAAAACAATAATTTAAAAGAGGTATATATGAAATCATTGCGAGGTGTGTCAATTATAATAGCAATATTTGGAGCGGTTACTTTGTTGTTGGGTTTATCGTATGCCAATGGAGAGAATGCCCAGGCAGATATTAAGCTTTTAAGAGATTCCGCGGTTGCTCTTCAGGTTTCCCGCCCTGATTTGGCGCAAGGATTGAACAATTACGCAGACAAAGAAGCAAAAAAGTCGGGTGTGATGTCGAACGAAAGTAAAGTGAAGGAAGAGATCAAAGAAAAGTTAGAGCCAAAGAACGAACAACCAGAGATAATAAATCAGAATAAGGAGAAAGAAGAAGTCGGAGAAAAAGTAGAGTCTAAATCAGAACAGGGAGAAAATACCAAATACTAATAAGGAGAAATAAGAAATGAAAAAAATACTTTTAGCAATATTAGCTGTTACGTTTATCAGTTCTTTGTGTTTTGCTGCTGGGCAGTCAACAGCGCCAGTGACTAAAGCTGTTTCAAATCCATCCGTAGTTAACACCTTTAGAGGCAATGTTGAATCAGTCACCTTAGGCGATTCTACAAAGAAGGTAAGGTCAGAAATTACAGTTGTAGGTGACAAAGGGCAAAAGTTGAGTTTTGCAGTAAGACCTAAAGTTGAGATCTCTGGTAAAGATGGAAAAGCGACTACGTTAGGTAAAGTGGCCAAAGGCGATAAAGTTGTTGTAGAGTATACAACAACCCAGAAGGGAACTCGTAAAGCAAATTCTATCAAACTAGTAGAATAACAGCTAAGTTGTTTAGTAGAACGCGGCAGGCATATATCATGTATGCCTGCCGTTTTTCTGTAATTCCCTCGGCTAATAGGAGAGAGACTCCAGTAATCCGCGACAAAATGCCTCTCTAAAACCAAAATATTCTTGATATAGTAAGGTATTGTGTCTATAATTAATCTGTATAAAACAGAGAGGTTTCCCCTCATGAAACAGGAGAGGGACCCCGATTTTCCCTCGTTTGCATATATGAAAATCACCCCGAGCGAAGCGAGGAGCTGCAATATCGTTTTATAGGAGCAGGTCAAAGTATGCACAAAGGAGTTGATCATGATGGAGAAGGATAACGCGGTAAATAAGTTTATCTATATTTTAGAGATTGTTGATGCGATTCTTATGTCATGGGGTTTTGCGCGCGTGGCAGAGCGCTTTAAGGTGCAAAACATTTTCTACTGGTTGTGTATGCTGGTTAGTCTCCTTACGCTCATCCGGTTTTTCTTTGCACCTTCCCATAACGTCGGCGTTGTAGCCAAGCTCGTCAAGAACCGAAAGGGTGCAGCAAGGGTGGTTGTGTTCTTCGACATTTCGTTACTTATTGCCCATTCCTTTGTATTTTTCCGGATGTGTTACGCGTTAGGTGACTTTAGGTATGATTCCTTCTATCGCAACTTTTCGATACTGCTTCTATTAAACGCGATCTGGCTTGTTACAATAACGTTTCGGCATAAATGCGCCAAGATCAGGTCGCACGATAAACACTACTTTTGGTTAATTAATAACTCTATCTGCGGTATTTTGATACTCGGGTTATTCTTATTTAAGGCTGACATCATGCTGATGTTTTTTGTCGCGATAGTAAATTGTGTTTTGGATCTATGGAGTTGTGCTCCCTATTATCTTGAGTCTGTATAACAAAATCCTACCTAAATAATTAGCTATGCATAATCAAAAGAAAACTGCATTTAAACTTATCTTGCTTTTTGGTTTGGTGAGCCTTTTTGGGGATATGGTCTATGAGGGGGCGCGCAGCGTTAATGGGCCGTACCTTAAGACTCTTGGTGCAAATGCGGCGATCGTAGGTTTAGTCGCTGGGCTTGCTGAGTTTTTAGGTTATGCAGTGCGTTTATTTTCAGGATATTTTGCGGATAAGACAAAAGCCTATTGGCTGTTTACTTTCTTAGGCTATGGTTTATTAGTTAGCGTCCCGTTACTTTCACTTACCGGCATTTGGCAAATAGCGGTTATTTTCATTATCATTGAGAGGCTAGGCAAGGCTTTGCGTAGCCCGGCAAAAGATACTATCCTTTCGCAAGCTACCAAGCAAGTAGGCACAGGTTTTGGTTTTGCTATAGCTGAGGTGCTTGATCAGATAGGTGCAATTACTGGGCCGCTTATTTTTACTGTGCTTTTTGTGTTTTTAGGCAAAGGCTCAAGAGGCCTGGTTGATTATCAACATGGATATGCCTTGCTTTGGGTCCCCCTGGTTTTAGTTTTACTTTGTATTTTCTTTGCCTATCGTGCTGTTCCTGATCCTCAAATTTTAGAAAGCTCAGTAATTAAAAATCCGGAAATAGATACATTAAGTAAAGTTTTTTGGATATATACGGTTTTTACCTTTATTACTACTCTTGGTTTTGCTAATTTTGCTCTCATTGGTTTTCATTTTAAAGCCAAACATGTATTAACTGATGCGCAGATTCCGTTGTTTTATGCAATAGCTATGGGAGTTGATGCTGTAGCAGCCATTGTTATTGGTAAAACCTATGATATCTTTAAAGTCAAACGTAGTAATGAAAAAGCAGGCCTGGTTACTTTAGTTGCTATCCCAGTTTTTTCGCTATTTATTCCAGCTTTTGTTTTTTCCTCAAAGTTTTCTTTGTGTTTAGCTGGTGCAATTATTTGGGGGATTGTTATGGGGGCGCATGAAACGGTGATGAAATCCGCGATTGCTGATCTTACACCTCTAAAGAAAAGAGGCACGGGTTACGGAATATTTAATACAGCTTATGGTTTGGCAATTTTTATTGGTAGCGCAATCACTGGATTGTTTTATGAATACTCTATACCTCTGGTGATAGCAATAAGCATTGCTGTTGAAATAGCGGCCATCCCGGTGTTCTTCATTATGCGCAAGGAGGCTTTAAAATAATATGCTTATGCCAGATGGATATTTAGAGCTAAGGATTGTTACTTAAAAAATTCGAATTTACTTGATAACTACTATATTCTAGCTATAATTAATACTCATAAATAAAGAGAGGTTTCCCCTCGACTAATACGAGAGGGAACCTGATTTTTCCTCGTTTCCATGTATGAAAATCACCCCGAGCTCGAAAAGCGAGAGGCAATATTGTATTATCGGGATTAAAAGGAGTATTAAATGACGGATAAAAAGTCAGGATCTACATGGAAGTCTCTTAAAGACAATTTCCCCTGGAAGGATATGTTTTTAGGTTTTTTAATCCCGAAGGTGTTTGTTCTTTATGGCGCGCGTCATGGTATGCCTTTTCTCTGGGGAGCTATAGCCATAGCCTGGTGCGTTGGGGTATTTTATCTAAGCCAGGTGAGAACGCACAAGGTGAATTTCTTTGCCATCTTTGCCGTAATTATGATTATGGCGCGTATAATCGTGGTGATCGCCGGGAAAAATCCTAGGATGTATTTATACGTATTGGCATTGGATAATTTAATTGTGGGAGTTATTTTTATGGTATCACTTTTATTTAAGCGTTCACTGATGCAGTTGTTCGCTGATTCTGTCAGCACGCAAATACCGCAGGAGATATTACGCTCAGTGTATTATGGAAAAGCCTGGAGGATAGTTACTTTCGTATGGGCAATAGTCTATATACTGTTTGCGCTAGCGTTGGTGTTATTAAAAGCCTGTAATCTAAAAATTGTTGGCCTAATTGATATGCTTGCTAGTTGGCCGCTTTTGATTATTTTATTTCTTTTTACTCTTAAATTCCCCACTTGGTACTGGAAAAAAAATTACGTCAAGATTAAGGCAGGAAAATAAAGGAGGCAGGGATGAAGGTATTGGCTTTAAGCGGTTCTCCGCATGGAGAGAAAGGCTGCACCAGTCATATTTTAAAAAATCTACTGGAAGGGATGCAGGAGGCAGGCGCTCAAACCGAGTTGTTAGAATTGGCCAAATATAAGATAAACCATTGCCTTGGTTGTTTTATCTGTTGGGTAAAAACGCCGGGAAAATGCGTGCATAAAGATGGTATGAGCGGTTTGCTGGAAAAATATGCTGCTGCAGATATTCTGGTTTTCGGCACGCCGCTTTATCACTTTAATATGACCGGGCTACTTAAGGATTTTATCGATCGGACCCTGCCTATAGCTGAACCATGGTTTGTGAGTAATCCGGACAATCCCGGTTTAAGTTCTCATCCTTCGCGCTATCAAAAAACAAGATCTATACTGTTAGTTTCTCCTGCAGGTTTTCCTGAGAAGGAAAATTTCCAGCCGTTGGTAAACTGGTTTAAAGAATATGCGCAGATAGAGGGCTCGAAATACCTAGGGGAGATTCTGGCTGCCGGGATGCCGATTATAATGTATCATAAAGAGTTCAAGGATATCATGCGGGATTTTGACCTTGCTGTGCGCCAGGCCGGAAAGCAGCTGATTCTAACCGGCGCTATCTCTGCGGATCTTAAGGATCGCCTTAACCGGGACCTGTTTCCTGACGGACCCGAGGCCTTCAGAAAGTACGGAAATGAAAATTGGCAGAAGATGATCGATAAGCTAAAAACCTAAAGACGGCCCAGTTTTCATATTTCAGTTGTTAAAATAGAGATAATAGTTGCCTCGATTTTACTAAGGATCGAGGCATTTTTTATATGTTGATGTTTCAAATAATTAGCTGCAAACCTTTTATCGTGGTATAATTACTTCAACGTTTTGATACTTTTCTTATTGGGGATATAAATAAATGGAGAGGTTATTATGATGAAAATAAGGTTTTATCGATTCGCAATTTTAGTTTTCTTCGTGCTATTTTTTATTAGCGAATCTTTAACTTTTGCCCGCGCCAAAGAAATTCCATCTGTTGAACCGTTCGAAAAAATTGATCGCGTTCTTATCCTTGCCCCTCATCCCGACGATGATATTATAGGCTGCGCAGGCGTCATTCAGCGCACGCTTAAAGCAGGAGCCAAGGTAAAAGTGGTGTATATGACCTGCGGAGATAATAATATATTCTCTATCCTTTTCTATAATAAGTTGCTTTTTCCCCTCAAGCTTATTTTATTAAGGGAAAAGGATTTTATTACTCTGGGGCATCAGCGTGTACATGAAGCAGTAAAAGCAATGAAGATACTCGGAGTGAAAGAGGGAGATCTTTTATTCTTAGGCTATCCTGATCATGGCGTACAGGAGTTCATTTAGCGGGTCTTCATCCGTCCCCTATCAAGAGAGCGTGGGTTACAAAAAAGAATTTACCGCAGATAATATTATCGAGGATCTAAAAATGGCTATTTTAGATTTTAAGCCGACTAAAATTTTTGTTTCGCATCCTTCGGATGTCAACGGCGACCATTGGGCCTATTATTTATATATGATGGTCTCTCTTGCTGATTTAGGCAATAAGATCCCTGAGCCAAAAATATACCCGTATATTGTGCATGTGCCGGGCTGGCCACTTCCCCGCCATTATCATCGGAATCTTGTAATAGAGCCTCCGGAAAAATTCTTCGGAGATGTTTTAACGCTTGTTGATTGGCGTCAACTTAAATTAACCCCGGAGGAAATAGATAAGAAATATGAAGCAATGCTGGCCCACAAGAGCCAGACTCGCATCAGTGATTTTTATCTTATGGCTTTTGTGCGTCAGAACGAGTTATTCGGAGATTTTCCTTATATTACATTAAAGAAGCAGCACTCTTCTGAATTATCCACTAAACCCGGGGCAAAAGATATCTTTACGGCTGATATGCAGTGGATTGGTTATGCGGTTGTGGATGATGCTCTTTGGATTAGGGTTAAGAAGCCGAAAGAATTAAAACAGAGGCTAGCTTTTCGTTTTTTTATCGCCGGATACAGAGATGATGTCCCTTTTGCTAAAATGCCGAATATCCTGGTGTTTACCAGATATAATAGGTTTAGTATATTAAATGCCACCGCGCATAAATATATTACCCCTGAGGGAACGTCGCTTGAAGTTAACAAAGAGTCAGTAATATTTAAGCTACCGCTTAGCGTATTAGGAAATCCCGAAGGTTTTTTGTTGGGGTTTGAAACAAACGGGAAGTTTCTGCCTACAGGCTGCACCTCTTTCCGGGCAATTACGATTGAATATGCCCGTTAGGAATGGGGGGATAATAGGAGTTGCAATATAATTATAGTATTGCATAAAGCGTTATAGGGTTTAATTTTACCATTTTGGCCAGGTGAATAATAAACATTGACAAGCAGTATTATTGTGGTAAACTTATTCCAGTAAAAGTTTAGAAGTCTTAGCCGTAAGGACAGGATATCTGACCTTATGGTTTTTTTATTTGTCATTGTTTGTCCCGCTAGGAATCAAAAGAATTCTAGGCAGGTGAAGATAATGCGGATTTCTAGCAGTTTACTAAATTTTGAGAAAAGGAGGTAACAAACAATGGCAACAGGAATAGTTAAATGGTTTAGTGATCAGAAGGGTTATGGGTTTATCACTCCGGAAAACGGAAAGGATGTTTTTGTGCATCATTCCGCGATTCAGGGTGAAGGCTATAAGTCTTTAGCTGAAGGCGCCAAGGTCGAGTTCAATATTGAACAAGGACCTAAAGGCGAACAGGCTACTAACGTAGTCAAACTTTAATCTAGAACAAAAAATAGGGCCCGGCATCTTTTTTAGATCCGGGCCCTTACTTTCGTAAAAAAATTTTAGTAATTTCTTGAATAAATGGTATAATTATTTCCAATAAATAAAATATAAAGTTTAGCAAATCTAACAGTCGTAAAGAAGAGGATAAAGAAATTTGACAAGACAAAGTGAGGCGATCTATGAATAGAGAGTTTAAGAATTTAAATATAGGCAATTTAAGAATAAAACTACCAATCATTCAAGGTGGAATGGGGGTGCGTGTGTCTTCGTCTTCATTAGCTTCAGCAGTATCCAATGAAGGGGCACTTGGGGTGATTGCCGCGGTGGGGCTGGGGGAGGAATGCGGTGATGAGAAGCGCGATTATAAGATGCGTTCGCGCGCGGAACTAACAAATATCATTCGAGATACCAGAAGTATGACAAAAAATCCGTTCGGCGTAAATATTATGTGTGTGCTTACTAACTATGATGAGTTAGTGGAGGCGGCCCAAGCTGAATCTGTGGATGTGATTATTTCCGGGGCTGGCCTACCGTTACGTTTGCCATCTTTGATTAAGAATGATAAGACTAAACTTGTTCCGATTGTTTCTTCCGCGCGGGCAGCGCTGATTATTTGCAGTACTTGGGTCAGGAGGTATAAACGCTTGCCTGATGCTATTGTTGTCGAAGGGCCGCTTGCCGGCGGGCATCTGGGTTATAGTTTTGCCGAGCTTGCCGATGAAGAGCATTTTTCTCTGGATAAAATCCTGGTTGAAGTATTGGCGGTTACACGCTCTTTTGATAATGACAAATCGCGTATTCCTGTTATTGCCGCTGGAGGAATTTTTGATGGCAAAGATATTGCCAGGGTTATGCGTTTAGGCGCAAGTGGGGTACAGATGGGTACACGTTTTGTCTGTACGCACGAATGTG
>JAPLLQ010000053.1 GCA_026387485.1 Candidatus Omnitrophota bacterium
ATAAAGTAAAAGAGAGCGTGCGTTTCTGCAGCATTTGTCATAACTTTAGTGAAGAAGAACTTTGTAAAATCTGTCAGGATAGCCGCCGCCAGAAAGATGTTATCTGTATCGTAGAGAAACCAACCGATGTCACAGCAATAGAGAAGGCAGGAAATTTTAATGGTGTTTACCATGTGCTTCTTGGTTCTATATCTCCGTTAGAAGGAAGGGGCCCGAGTGATTTAAAGATTGATAGTTTGATTAATCGGGTAAAACAAAATAGTATAAAAGAGATAATTATTGCTACTGACGCTGATACCGAAGGCGAAACTACCGCGATGTACCTTACTAAATTGCTTAAGCCATTGGGAGTGAAGGTAAGCCGGATAGGACTAGGCATTCCTGTCGGCTCAAACCTAGAATACGCTGACGCAACCACTCTTTCCAAGTCCCTGGAATCCCGCAGACAAATTTAATATATCATGATTACGATAACTAAACTCTCTAAAAATTACGGACGGAAAACTCTTTTTGAAGATATTTCCTTGAATATTAGCGAAGGAGAAAAAATCGGTTTAATCGGTCCCAACGGTACAGGTAAAAGCACGCTTTTTGCTTTAATATTGGGAGAAGTGGAGCCTTCCGCAGGCGAGATCAGGATCAATAAGAATACCCATATCGGCTATTTACCGCAGGAATCAAGTTTTAAATCAGAGCATGCGGTGCTTAATGAGCTACTTGAAGGCGACGCTAGGATTATGCGTTTAAAGACAGAAAAGAAAGAGCTGGAAGAAAAAGGCGCTGCCGGTTCAAAACATTACGGCGAAGTGCTGCATAGTTTAGAGACTCTCGGTTTTTTTGAACTGGAACATAAGGCTAAAAAAATCTTAATGGGTTTAGGCTTTCAAGAAAAAGATTTTAACCGGCCGATAAATCAGATGA
Source organism: Candidatus Omnitrophota bacterium (assembly GCA_026387485.1). Lineage (GTDB taxonomy): Bacteria > Omnitrophota > Gorgyraeia > Gygaellales > Profunditerraquicolaceae > JAPLLQ01. The sequence goes on from JAPLLQ010000053.1 coordinate 922, forward strand.
GCGGCGGTTGGCAGATGCGTACTCTTTTAGCCAAGCTGCTTACCTATCAATATGATCTCTTGCTTTTAGACGAACCGACTAACTATTTGGATTTAAATGCTGCGCTCTGGCTAAAAGATTTTCTGGCTAGTTTTAAAGGGACATTTATTATGATCTCCCATGACAAGGCTTTCCTTACTGATGTTACCAATTACACTCTGATTTTGGAGCATGGTTTGATTGCGAAAGTTCACGGGAATTACGAGCATTATGAGAAAATTAAAGCAGAAAAGCGTATTTATCTGGAGAAACAATTTAAAGAACAGGAAAAGAAAAAAGAGCAGTTAGAAAAGTTTGTTTCGCGCTTTCACGCCCAGCCGAATAAGGCAGCCGCAGTCAGGTCTAAGCGTACTGCTTTAGAGAGGTTAGAAAAAGAATCTATCAGCTTGCCCCCGGATCCGCGGGAGAGTATCGGGAAATTTTCTTTCCCGGAAGCCCAGCGTAGCGGCTACAAGGTTATTAATTTAGAGAAGATTTCCAAAAGCTACGCTGAGATTCAAGTATACCAAGATTTTGATTTTGAGATAACTCAAGGGGAGAAGGCAGTTTTGGCCGGAGAAAACGGAGCTGGTAAATCCACCCTTTTAAAGATTTTAGCAGGTGTCATTGATATTGATAGTGGGGTACGCACTCTTGGCCATAATGTGGATATAGGCTATTTTTCTCAGACCCGCACCGATGTATTAAATACGGAGAATACGGTTTTACAGGAAGCTTATTCCGCGGCCCCCGGATATATGTCTCAGGAGGTGATTCGTACAATCCTCGGAGCATTTCTATTTACCGGAGATGACGCTGAAAAGAAAGTTAAAGTCCTTTCCGGAGGGGAAAAAAGCCGCCTTATCTTAGCCAAGCTTCTGATTAATCCGCCTAATCTTTTACTGCTAGATGAGCCGACTACCCATCTTGATGTGGATGCTGTAGAGGCACTGGTTAGGGCATTGATTGATTATCAGGGAACAGTTGTTTTTATCAGCCATGATATTTATTTTGTCAGGTCTATAGCTAATGTGGTATATGAAGTTAAATCCGGCAAAGTTAGGAAATTTCCCGGCAGTTTTGATTATTATATTGAGA
>JAPLLQ010000070.1 GCA_026387485.1 Candidatus Omnitrophota bacterium
AATATTACTGATGATACGCGGATCCGCGCAACCTTACCAACGATAAAATATATCTTGGCTCAAGGGGCAAAGAAACTTATTTTAATCAGCCATTTGGGCCGGCCAGATGGTAAAGTGGTGGAAAAATATAGCCTTAAACCCGTAGCTGTGCGTTTAAATCAACTTTTAGGCGAACCAGTAAAGTTTCTTGATGATTGCGTTGGAGAGCGTATTAAGCAGGAGATTGACTCTAGCAAAGAGAGATTGATTCTTTTGGAGAATTTAAGATTTCATCCTGAAGAGGAAGCAAATGACCCGGGATTTGCCAAGCAATTAGCTTCATTAGCGGAAATTTTTGTCAATGATGCCTTTGGTACTGCTCATCGGGCCCATGCTTCAACCGAAGGAGTTACTCACTACCTGAAGTCTGCAGCCGGATTCCTTTTGGAGAAAGAGATTCAGTATTTAGGTGAAGCGGTAAAGAATCCCCAAAAGCCGTTTGTAGTTATTTTAGGGGGAGCAAAGGTTTCCGATAAAATCGGAATGATTGAAAATCTACTTTTTAAAGCAGACAGCTTCATTATCGCAGGAGGGATGGCTTACACCTTTCTTAAGGCTCAAGGTAAACAAATCGGTAATTCTAAATTAGAGAAAGACAAGACAGATTTAGCTAAATCCATCCTTGAAAAAGCAGAGCAACTTAAAAAAGATATATTGCTGCCTGTAGATAATCTGGTGGTAGAGAGTATCGATCCTAATGCTAAAACCGAAATAGTAGGCGAGAATATTCCTGACGGAAAAATCGCCGTAGATATTGGCCCTAAGACAATTAAATTATTTGAGGATAAATTAAAATCCGCCAAAACAATAGTTTGGAACGGACCCTTAGGGATTTTTGAAATGGATGCCTTTAGTAGAGGTACAGAAGAGATCGCTAAGTTTATCGCTAACCTAAAATGTACCTCAATTATCGGCGGCGGAGATACTGCAGCAGCGATGACTAAATTTAAATTAGAAGATAAAATGACCCATATCTCAACCGGCGGCGGAGCAAGTCTGGAATTTTTAGAGGGTAAAACATTACCCGGGGTAGCTGCCCTGACTGATAAATAAGATGAGAAAAACAATAATTGCTGGAAACTGGAAGATGTATAAGACCATTAAAGATGGCCAGGAGTTAGCGGTTGCCTTAAGTAGGGAACTTTACAAAATTGAAAATGTAGATATTGTAGTTTGTCCTGCATATACCTTACTTGCGTATCTGGCTGATGCCTTGGAGACGAGTAATATAGCTGTAGGAGCGCAGGATCTTTATTGGGCTGATGAAGGTGCTTATACCGGCGAAGTTTCCGGAAAAATGCTTAAAGACGCCGGTTGCAGTTTTGTAATTATCGGCCACTCTGAGCGTAGGCAGTTTTTTGGCGAGACTAATGAGTCAGTGAATAAAAAGATTAAAGCTGCACTAGGCTATGATTTAACTCCCATTGTTTGCGTAGGTGAGAGCTTAAAGGAGAGGGAAGCTGGTCAAACATTTGATGTTTTAAAAGACCATGTGCAAAATGGTTTAGCTGATATAAGTGAAGAAGAGGTTACCAGGCTGGTGATTGCTTATGAACCGGTTTGGGCAATCGGCACGGGTAAAGTGGCAACTCCGGAACAAGCCCAGGAAGCCCATAAATATATTCGTGATTTACTGGTTAAGTTGTATAATAAAGATGTAGCTAGTGGTATCAGGATACAATACGGCGGAAGCGTCAAACCGGAAAATATAGTAGAGTTAATGAAACAACCTGATCTTGACGGAGCTTTGGTTGGCGGAGCCAGCCTTAAGGTTGAATCATTCTCGGAGATCGTAAAGAAAGCAGCTGAGGTGTATAAATGATGACTGTATTAATTATTATCCATGTAATTGCCTGTATATTACTTATTACGCTGGTTTTAATCCAGAGGGGCAGGGGCGGAGGGTTAGTTGAGAGTTTCTCCGGGGTTGAATCTATGTTCGGAACCAAAACCAGCTCTTTTCTTACCCGCTCTACCACAGTATTATCAGTATTATTTTTCTTAACCTGCCTGAGTCTAGCGATCTTATCCGTAAGGCAGAGCAAATCTTTGCTTATTAACGTCAAACCTAGTGTTAAAACTGAAAGTAAACCTTTAACTACTTCTGCAACAGAAACAGCCCCAAAATCACAGGAGTCTAAGAAGACTGAATAAAAAACTCTTCTGGATTTTCGCGTTAAGCAGCGCAGTTTATTTTACCCAAGGCATAGAAGGCCTTCCCTCCCAAGGATTATTCTATTTCTTTAAAGAAACTCTTAATTTCTCGCCTGAAAAAATCATGCTTATCAGTAGCATTACTGTTTCGGCATGGTTGGTTAAACCCTTAATCGGTTATGTAATAGATAATTTCTTAAGTAAAAGAGCCTGGATTTTTATATCTTTAATCCTGGATATAATTATGGTCTCTGTTCTAGGGTTATTAAATATGCCGATCTTGGGGTTGATTGCTATTTTAGTAATGAACTCCGGAAATGCCGCTTTTAGGGATGTGGCGGTTGACGGGATTATGTGCGTGGAGGGGAAGAAATATAGCGCCACAGGTAAGATTCAGAGTGTTCAGTGGGTAGCTCTCTCCATAGCTACTTTACTTACCGGCATAGGAGGAGGCTATGTTGCTGAAAAGTATGGGTATAAGGCCGGTTTTTTGGCTTTAATTCCGGTTTATATACTTGTAGGGATTACGGCATATCTTTATAATGAAGAAAGTAGAGCGCAAGATAAGCCTACCACAACTTTGCTTTTAGATTTAAAAAAATTATTCGCCGATAAGAGGCTGCTTATTATTGGACTGTTTATATTTTTGTATAAATATTCTCCTTCATTCGGCACCCCACTTTTCTTTATCCAGAGAGATATATTTAAATGGGGTAAAATTTGGATCGGCGCGCTGGGGACAATCGGCACGGTTTTTGCCATAGTCGGTTCTTTATTGTATTACAGGTTTAGCTCAAGGATCAATATCAAGAAGTGGCTCTTCTGGTCAGTATTTTTGGGCGCGGTTACTACCTTAAGCTATCTATATTATACTCCGGTTACCGCGGTAGTTTATGATACCCTATATAGTTTTATGGGGATGTTTATCTTTATTATGATTATGGATTTTATGGCCAGGAATACCATTAAAGGCTTGGAAGCTACTTCTTTTGCTCTTCTTTGCAGTATAAGTAACTTAGCGCTTGTAACCAGTAATCTATCCGGAGCATTTTTGCTGCCTATAATAGGATTAAAGTGGTTGATAGTCTTATCGGCGCTAACCAGTTTTTTATGCCTATTTTTGATTAAAAAAATCTAGAAACCTAGGGACGGTTCTCAACTCCAAGCAGAACTGTCCCCTATTGAGGGACACTTTTAGTTCAAGTTGAGACCCGTCCCTAATAAATTGCTTGAAGCAGAAAGCGCTTGGTAGTATAATCTAACCTAATGATGAACTTCCTAAACCCATATATTTTAAGTTTTATACCAATATTCGTGGCGATTGACGCTATTGCCAATATCCCAATTTTTTTTTTTTTATTACAGCACTGAAGTAAAAAGCAGAAGAATAAGATAATCATAGATTCGGTTACTACTGCCACTGCTGTTGCGGTTATTTTTATGTGTATCGGAAAGTGGGTTTTTTCGCTCGTAGGCGTTACCATCCCCGATTTTCAGATTGCCGGAGGGCTATTGCTATTTGTTGTTGCAGTGCGTTTACTTTTGCCTAGCGGGGAAAAGAGCGTCTTAACTAGTAGTCATGATAAAGATATCGGCGTATTTCCATTAGGCACACCCTTAATTACCGGGCCGGCAGTATTGACTACTGTTTTGATGATGTTAGATACTTTTGGCATAGGCCCTACTTTGGTATCACTTTTATTAAATATGTTTATTGTCTGGGTTACGCTGGTTAAGGCAG
>JAPLLQ010000084.1 GCA_026387485.1 Candidatus Omnitrophota bacterium
GAATAAGCCTGGTTTTAAAATCCGGGAAAATGATATTAATGTAGAAAAAGTCAATAATAATGCCCAAATGATCGCTATAAACCGGCAACTGCGGATAAGTTCTGGTTCTTCCCATTGTTCTTTCGGAAGTTCGACCTTCGCATATTGCAGGGTAAAAGGCTTACCGATAAAAATTGTTACCCAAATAAGAGATGCGAAAAATCCATTAGAAATTATTGCCATATATTCGGCAACGAATACTAACTTAAGAAGATTAATCGTTATTGCACAAACCATAAAGAAAAGGAAAGTTCCCCATTGCAGGATGAAGCCTTTACGCAGTTCTCTGAAGCCAAATATCACGCTAGCTAAAACAGAGACAATAATAGATCTTTCCAGACTGACTAAGGTATTGCCGGACAAGAAAAGAAACAGGATCCACGGAATAAAACCAAAGAGAAATTTTACTAGTTCTATAAGTTCTTCCATTCTCCTCCCCTTATCTTTGAATAACGGAAGTTTAGCAATTTCATACCGTTATCCTTGACGCCATATCGTAGAAAACCGCGAAAATAAAAAATGGGGTGGGTAACGAGATTCGAACTCGCGACCACCTGAGCCACAGTCAGGAGCTCTATCCAACTGAGCTATACCCACCAAAAACTAATACCAATGAATTATATAATGACAATTTCTACAAAGCCACTCTAGGTTTTCTATCGTATTATGTTTTCTATTTCCATCTATATGATGAACCGACAAAACCCTCTTATCATCAACCCCGCATTTATTGCATCTTCGCGGTATCCCAGATCTTTTCATAATATCTCTATAGGCATTTTCCCCCGCGATCCAATTTGGCGAATTAACACCACAACGTACATTTTTATTTTCCCAAGTACAGTGACAACTAAATGAGCAGAAAAATCTTTTGCTTTTTGATTTCCTATAATCTCGCGGTGTCCTATAAATTTTCTTACCGCAATTAAAACATTCAACCCATTTTCCGTTAAATTGCGAATTAGAACGACACTTTATGGAACAATACTTACCCCACCCTTTATTTAAATGAAAAGGTTTTGCATAGAACTCTTTGCCGCAAATTTTACATTTTTTATTTGGCATGGTAAATTATATCAAAGAACAAACACAATGTCAAGACAAGGTAATAGTACACAGTCTAGCGCTCTGACCAATTAAACTACAGCCACCATAGATTTCAAATAAAGCTTAACAGAAAAAATTTTAACCAACCAAAAAATCCTTAATTATTTTTTTCCCGGTTCTTTTTTTGCCACTGCTCCGGCTGACTTTATAATTTCGTTACCGATAGCAAATGTTCCGCTAATCACTGCCCGGGATAAATCAGTCATCCCTTTTACTCCTCCCTCAAGGAGCTTAGCCGGAAACATCAAAGCATCCTCAGTCTTAAAACCACCGGCAGCCCGGCCTTTTATAACCTTATCTTCAAAAGCCATTTTTATATTACCAAAACCAAATTCAGGGCTATCCATTCTGGTCTTGATGGTAAAATTTAAGACTACCTTGCCCTGATCCATTGTCTTAAAGATATCTAAGACCTTGTCCGTAATTTTAGCTGCCTTTTCTTCCGGTTCTCCCGGCATGAGCGGCCGGCGAACCATATCAGTAAGCTCAAGGCGACATTCGGCAGTCACATTATTATTTAAACCGTGGATCTCGCTTAACAAATTAAGTTTTGCCTTTTCAATTCGGGTTTTATCCAAATCAACCCATTTTGAATAATAGGGGTACAAGTAAACCGCGTCTATATCCTGTATCTTAAAGGTTGCCCGGATATCCTTCTTACGGGTATTTAACCAACCCTCTAACTCAACCTTCCCCTGATCCTGGCCTTCTCTCCAGGGAATAATCCCGCTTAATTCAAAATTAGAGGTTACGGCGCGCGGGAAAAAATATAAATTAGTAATGTTGCAATTTAAATTTTTTACCGTTACTTTAATACTCTCTGGAGAAGTAGTCTGATCGATAAAATCTAACTTTCCGTCTTTTACCCTCAGCCGTTTGAAAGCCAGCCGAAGCGGCTTAATCTTTTTAACTACGGGAGCCATCGATACCAAACCCTCAGTAACAACAGCAGTAGTTACAGTAGTATCCGTAGAAGCAGTGACTCCGCTTACCGCAGAAGGAATTTTATTATAAGTTATCTGCGGACGGATAAGATTTACATTATTGAATATAATTCCGCCAGTCAAAAACCCAATAATATCCGGCGAGATAGAAAGCGAATCTATCTTGGCTAATCCTTCTATATTAAGATTCCTGATCTCTAAATTTAAAGGGAGGCTTAAGCTGAAATAACCGATAGAGGTCTTTTTCTTAGTAATTTCCTCTATTTTAGCGATAAGTATCTGTTTGCCCCCGAAGACCAGATATATATATACCGCGCTAAAAATAATCGCCGAAGTTAGGATACTAACAGCTAAGATTCTTTCTAGCTTTCTCATAAGTTTTATCTGGTGCGCCTGGGCCGAATCGAACGGCCAACCTACTGCTTAGAAGGCAGTTGCTCTATCCATTTGAGCTACAGGCGCATCTAAATTATCAAAATGAACTTCTTGATTTATATTTTCTAATTCTTAGCTTTCTGCTCTTCTCCTAAAACAAAACCTTGGGGTTTGACTTTATCCAAATCAATATTTAAAACCTTTAGCCAATATTTAATCGATTCTAGCTCTGTTCTTTGCTTCTCATAAATAAAACCTAAATTAAGTTTCGGCGGTAAATAATTAGGATCGATCTCTAACGCTTTCTGAAATAATATCTCTGCATTGGAAATATCGCCTTGTTGAGCCAAGATCGCACCGCGATTATTTAAAATAAACATCTGCCAATTTGAATTATAAGGATCCATGTAGAGTATCTTCTGGTATAAAACTTCCGCAGCTGTAAAATTAGTGGCCTGCTGTAATTTTAAAGCTTCATTATAATATTCAACTGCCTCCTTACTCATTAGCCCTTCAGCAAAGACATTCCCTAAAAAAAATAAACTAAAAAGTAAACACAAAAAATTTCTAACCATGTTTGTACCTCCTATTTAATAGAAGTAGACGACTAAGTCGGGGCGACAGGATTTGAACCTGTGACCTCTTGCTCCCAAAGCAAGCGCTCTAGCCAAACTGAGCCACGCCCCGTGCTTTACCTCTATTACTAGTCTCTAAAGCATCCCGAGCCAGTATACTTCTCTTATATGAAGCGAGGGACAAATTAGAATTATATCAACCCCTTAATGTTTCTCAATATATTTCTTAATAATCATTTTTTCATTCTTTAAGGCGTGGTAGCGATGGCTCATTTTGTGTTTTATCTTTTCGCCTAGCTGAGCAAAAGTCTTTTTGTATTTAGGTATGACAAATAGCGGGTCATAACCAAAACGCCGCTCGCCTTTTAATGCAAAACCTATTAGGCCATGACATCTCCCTTCAACTACACCTATAAAGCCGTCTTTATCAGCTAAAGCCACAGCACAAACATAATGAGCTTTTCTTTTGGTACAAGGAGTATCTTTTAAAAGCTTCAAAAGCTTAAAGTTATTCTGTAAATCGTTTTTGCTTTTACCAGAGAAACGTGAAGAATAAATTCCCGGAGCGCCGCCTAAGGCATCAACGCAAAGCCCGGAATCCTCTCCCAGTGTAAACTGTTTGGTGAATTGGGCGATTTTAACTGCTTTTTTTATGGCGTTCGCCTTAAAGGTTTTGCCGTTTTCGATTATCCGCCGGACCCGGGAAAAATCCGCTAAAGAAATTATCCTTAAATCCAGATCCCTTAAAATATCTTTTATCTCTTCTAACTTCTTACGATTCTTAGTTGCCACAACTAGGCGCATTA
>JAPLLQ010000071.1 GCA_026387485.1 Candidatus Omnitrophota bacterium
CTACCTTCAATAGATGAAAGCAGAACCCTTCTTAAAGAATTACCTAAAGTTACGCCATATCCTCTTTCAAAAGGAGCTGCCTGGAATTTCCCATAAGTATCAGTATATGTTGATTCATCACATTCAAGCTTCTTGGGAAATTGAAAATCTCTCCATTTTATGCCCATATATTTCCTCCTTAGATAACAAAGATTCTTCTATTAATTTTTATACTTCTATATCAAGATCCCTTGCCGCTGAAATCGGCCGCGGATAAATTCGCGCAAGTAACTTACTTCGTCATTACATGGCTCCGTAAGTTATACGCTCTTTTATTTAGAATATAACTCGACGATTAGCTGCTCTTGTATCGGCTGCTGGATATCGCCTTTTTCCGGAAGCCTTAAAACTTTTGCTTTCATATCAGCGGCGCTAAACTCAAGCCATGACGGAACAGTCCTGTCCTTAGAAAGCTCTAAGTTATCTTTTATCTTGGCTTTGGCTTTATCTTTAGCCTTCACTTCCACTAGATCATCCTTATCAACTAAATATGACGGAATATTAACCCTGCGGGAATTAACTACTATAAAGTTGTGCCCGACAATCTGGCGCGCCTGTGAGCGGGAAATCCCCAAGCCCATACGAAAAACTACATTGTCAAGCCTGCGCTCTAATAACTGTAAAAGTACCTTACCGGTTACACCTTTAGATTTTGAGGCAATTTTAAAATATATACGGAACTGTTTCTCCATGACTCCGTAAATTCTCTTAACTTTTTGTTTTTCTTTTAACTGCACCCCATAATTTGAGAGTTTCTGCCTCCTGCCTTTACCATGCTGGCCCGGCGGATACGCTCTTTTACTAGCTCCACATTTTTCAGTTTGACATCTAGTCCCTTTTAGAAATAATTTTTCCCCTTGCCTGCGGCATAATCTGCAAACTGCACCAGTATAACGGCCCATAAATTAAACTCTCCTTTTCTTCTTAGGACGACAACCATTATGAGGAATAGGAGTTACATCTTTAATTAAAGTTATCGCTATTCCTGCTGCCTGAAGCGCCCGAATTGCCGACTCTCTGCCAAAACCCGGGCCCTTCACATAAACCTCTAACTTTAACACCGACTTCTTTTGCCTTGCGCGCTGCGTCAGTTGCTGCAATTTGAGCAGCAAATGGCGTAGATTTTTTAGAACCGCTGTAACCGACACAACCCGGAGCACTCCAGGCTATTACATTACCCGCTTTATCAGTTATAGTAATTATCGTATTATTAAAACTTGCCTGAATATAGGCAATACCGCTGGTTATACCTCGTGCGATTTTTTTCTTCTTTGCTTTATCTTTTGTTGCCATAATATTTGACCTTTCAAAATCTCGTTATCTTTTATCAATTGCCACCACATACTTGGAGTAAGCACTAAGTTTCTTCCTTCAGTAGGATATAAGTTAACATCCATTAACTCTGCTAACTTCTGAACATCGTTAATCGCCCTCTTACCGGAAGCCCTTTTCTATGGCGCAGCCCTCTCCATGAACCAATATCCATAAGGCGTTTAATATTTTGGGATATATCGCGCCGCAGATCGCCTTCAACCCTTAAACTTCCTTTTTGAAGAATATTAGTAATACGTGAAACCTCTTCTTCGCTTAGATCTTTTGCCCGTTTATCCGGATTAATTCCAGCCTCTTTAAGTACAACGTTAGAAAGAGCGCTGCCAATTCCATATAAATAAGTAAGGGCAATCTCAATTCTTTTCTCTTTAG
>JAPLLQ010000040.1 GCA_026387485.1 Candidatus Omnitrophota bacterium
AGAGCGGGACAGTAAAGGTAGTTGAGTTTATGAGTATTGAGAAATATTCCCATGTCATGCATCTGGTAAGCGAAGTAAAAGGAAGGCTTGACAATAAGAAGTATGATATTTATGATGTATTGCGCGCAACCTTCCCCGCGGGCACGGTTTCCGGCAGCCCGAAGATCAGGGCCTGCCAGATTATTGATGAATTAGAGAATACCCGGCGCGGAGCTTATGCCGGCTGTGTGGGGTATTTTAGTTTTTCGCATAATTTAGATACCTGTATTACTATCAGGACTATTCTGATTAAAGAAAAAATAGCTTATGTGCAGGCAGGAGGAGGAGTGGTAGCGGATTCTGTGCCTAGGAAAGAATACCTGGAGTCAGTAAATAAAGCTAGGGCATTAATCGAAGCGATAAAACAATAGACACCCGGCCTTATCGGATAGGCCGGTGTGCACTTAGTGTGCAAGGAGGATATAAGATGGCAGTGCATGTACGTTTAAGAAGAATCGGTAAAAATCCCAAAGGCAAACCACATTTTAGGATTTCAGCTTTTGATGAGCGTAAAGGCCGGGATAGCGGGATCCTTGAAGAGCTCGGGTATTATAATCCCTTGACCGGTGAAGCCAAAATAAAAATAGAGAAACTGGAAGCTTGGGTTAAAAACGGCGCCCAACTTTCGGCAACCGTCAAAAGCCTGGTAAAAAAACTTAAAAAGAAAGGATAAATATGCAAGCTCAAGCAGCCAATCCAATAATGAATTTAATTCCTTTAGTACTTATTTTCGTGATTTTTTATTTTATGCTCATCCGGCCGCAGAGACAGAAGGAAAAAGCGCATCAGAAGTTGCTCTCCGGCGTAACCAAGAATGATGAAATAGTTACCTCTGGCGGCATACACGGTACGGTTGTAAACGTAAAAGAGAAGACCTTAATCTTAAGGATAGACGAAAATGTAAAGATTGAGATTGAAAAAAACTGCGTGGCTTATATTAAGAAGCCGCAGAGTGCACAGCCTTAAGGAGAATTAAATTTTATGGAGAGAAAAACCCTTTATAAGTCAATCCTTATTCTGGCGATATTAGGAACATGTCTTTACTATACCTTTCCTTTAAAAAAGCGGATTAACCTGGGTTTGGATTTACAGGGAGGGATGCATCTTTTGCTTAAGGTGGACACCAGCCATTTAGATAAACGGGCTAAAGAAGATGCTGCTGACCGGGCAGTAGAAGTAATCCGGAATAGGATTGATCAGTTTGGGGTCAGGGAAACCTCTATTCAAAAGCAGGGCGAAGATGAAATCGTGGTCCAGTTACCCGGAGTAACGGATAGGGAGCGGGCTTTGGATATTATAGGTAAGACCGCCATGCTTGAATTTAAATTAGTTTCTTCTGATTCTGATAAATTAAGGGAGGCTTTGGCAGGGAATATCCCTGAAGGATATGAATTAAAATATACTCAGGATGACAACTTGCCTTTATTGATGGAAAAACAGGCAGTTTTAACTGGAGACACTCTAACTAATGCTACGGTCAACTTTAGCCAGAGTCAATTTAATGAACCGATCGTATCGTTACAATTTAATGCTAAAGGTGCTAATAAATTTGCCGAAATTACCGCTGCTAATGTGGGAAGAAGATTAGCGATTGTTTTGGATGGTAAAGTCCAGTCTGCGCCTAGTATCCGAGAGGCGATTCCCTCGGGCGAAGCAATGATTACCGGTCGTTTTTCTATTGAAGAGGCCCAGGATTTAGCGCTTATCTTAAGGGTTGGCGCTTTACCTGCTCCGATGTATGTGGAGGAAGAAAGGACTATTGGCCCCCTATTAGGCCAGGATTCCATCAATAAGGGAGTTAAAGCTAGTATTATCGGTGGCATACTGGTAATTGTCTTTATGGCGGGTTATTATCTATTAGCCGGAGTTGTCAGCGATATCGCTCTCTTAATGAACTTATTTATGATTTTAGGGGGATTAGGGCTTCTGCCGCTTTTATTCCCCGGTGTATCCGCGACTTTAACCTTACCTGGTATTGCCGGTATGGTCCTATCTTTAGGTATGGCTGTGGATGCTAATGTTTTGATTAATGAGCGGATCAGGGAAGAATTAAAGATGGGCAGGAATTTACGCGTGGCAATCAGTAATGGCTACCAAAGGGCGTTCAGCGCGATATTTGACTCTAACTTAACTACGCTTATTGCTGCATTTTTACTCTTTCAGTTTGGAACCGGGCCGATAAGGGGTTTTGCAGTAACTTTAACCATAGGTTTAATCTCCAGTATGTTTACGGCAATAGTGGTAACCCGGACTATATTTGAAATGCTTTTAGGTTTTGGTTGGTTGAAAAATTCTCTGCCAATGCTTCAATTAATCGGTGAGACAAAAATTGACTTTATCGCTAAACGTAAGATTTTTTACGCTATTTCATTAATTATAATTATTCTTGGGCTCACTTCTTATTTTAAGAAGGGGAAGGACGCTTATGGAATTGATTTCGCCGGAGGTCAGCTGCAGGAATATAGTTTTAAAGAGCAGCCGGATATTGACAAGGTGCGTCAGGTATTAAAGAAACTTGGGATGAGCGATGCTTCAATTCAGCAATTTAAGGATAATCCTAAAGTGGTATTAATTAGGACAGCGGAGGATAAGAGCCAAATTCTCACCGGTAAATTAAAAGAAGCTTTTCCTACTCAAGATATTCAGATATTAAGGATTGAACGGGTTGGCCCGGTAGCTGGAAAGCATCTCAAGACTAAGGCAATTCATGCGCTTATTTGGTCGCTCGTCGGTATCTTAATCTACGTTGCTTTCAGGTTTAAGCATTTTAACTTCGCCATCGCCGGCGTAATCGCCCTGATTCACGACGTTTTAGTGACTTTAGGATTTTTATGTTTCACCGGCAGGCAGATAGACCTTTTAAGTATTACAGCCTTTTTGACTATTAGTTATTTACGACCGGGTACGGGAAAATTCCCGGCTCTACCGGAAATTAAACCTTAGGGAATTAATTAATCTAAGCGTTAACCAGACATTATCCAGGACTCTGCTTACTTCCGGAGTTACGTTATTGGTAGTAATCGCTATTTTTATTTACGGAGGGGAAGTTTTAAGTAATTTTGCCTTTGCTTTATTAGTAGGTTTTATTGCCGGTGTTTATTCTACTGTTTTTATCGCCTCTCCATTAGTCCTTGCCTGGGGCCGTAAATCTTCAAGGTAAATCCCTATGTTTAAATCCCTGAAATTATACTCAGGGCTAATTGTAAACTCAGATCAGCTTTCTGCTCAATTAGTTGATTTTGGCTATAAGAGGCAGGAGTCGGTTTCTAGTGAAGGTGATTTTGCGCGTCGGGGAGGAATTATCGATATCTTCCCTTTTTCCTTTGAATTACCCATCCGCATAGATTTAGAAAACGATTTAATAATCTCCATTAAAACTTTTAACCCTTTAACCGGCGAGCCCCTTTGGGCGCACCAGATGGTGATTATCCTGCCAATAAAGAAGGCAAGTTCGCTTAAAACTACGCCAATTACCGAAGAGTTTCCTTTAAATAATTTCATTGATTTAAATGCTGGTGATTATGTAGTTCATAATCAATACGGTATAGGAAGATTTTTAGGGATTGAGAAGATAAAATTTAAAAATAAACTTCAGGACCACCTGGTTATTGAATATGACCGCCAGGAGAAGTTATATGTTCCGACAGAGTCAATGCATCTGGTTCAGAAATATATTGCTTTTCAAACTAGAAGGCCGAAGCTTTACCGTTTAGGAAGTAAGGAGTGGCTGAGAGTTAAAGAGCGCTCCCGTAAAGGCATCCAAAAGTTAGCTTGGGAGTTGCTTACGCTACAGGCAATCCGTTTGGGTTCAAAGGGGTTTGTTTATTCTAAGGATGGTGAATGGCAAAGTAAATTTGAAGAGACATTTGCCTATGAAGAGACAGCTGACCAGGTAGAAACCACCCTTGAGGTAAAAAAAGATATGGAGTCAGGAAAACTTATGGATAGGCTCTTGTGCGGAGATGTAGGTTACGGTAAGACTGAAGTAGCTATGCGTGCTGCCTTTAAAACAGTAATGGATGGTAAACAGGTGGCTTATCTTGTGCCGACTACTATTTTAGCACAACAGCATTATGAGAATTTTAGCCTCAGGCTTAAAGAGTTCCCTTTTAATATTCAGCTGCTTTGCCGTTTCAGAACTCTGGGTGAACAAAAAAAGATTGTAATGGATTTAAAGGGTGGAGCCGTAGATATTGTGATCGGAACCCACCGGATTTTATCCGACGACGTTTCTTTTAAAGATTTGGGGTTAGTGATCATTGATGAAGAACAGCGCTTTGGGGTGAAAAATAAGGAGAAACTAAAAAAGCTAAGGTTATCCACCAATGTGCTTACTCTTACTGCTACACCTATTCCCCGGACATTATATATGAGCCTGATGGGAGCGCGGGATCTCTCGGTGATCAATACTCCTCCGGAAAATAGATTGCCTATCAAAACAGTTGTGGTAGAATATGACCAAGACCTGATCGTTCAAGCGATTCTTAAGGAAGTCCAGCGCAAAGGACAAGTATTCTTTCTGCATAATCGGATTCAAGATTTAGGGAAGGTTAAAGAAAGATTAGCTAAGATTTTACCTTTGTCGATAAGGTTAGCAATAGGCCATGGTCAGATGCATCCTGCTAAGTTAGAAGCAGTGATGACTGATTTCATAAAAGGCAACATCGATTGCTTTATCTCGACGATGATTATTGAATCCGGTATTGATATTCCTAACGCAAATACTATCATCGTCAATAACGCGCATTGTTTTGGACTATCGGATATGCACCAGTTGCGCGGTCGGGTAGGCAGGTTTACGCGTACAGCCTTTGCCTATTTTTTGGTTCCTAAGAGTGAGGTATTAGAAAAGGATGCCCGCAAAAGATTAGAGGCTATTGCCGAATATACGCAATTAGGTTCTGGCTTTAATATCGCGATGGAGGATCTTGAAATACGCGGGGCTGGAAACCTGTTGGGTATAGAGCAGCACGGCTTTATTGCCGCGGTGGGATTTGACCTTTATTGCAGGTTATTGCGGGAGGCAGTGGCAAATTTTAGTAAAACTGGAGTTTTGCATGCTTAAGAAAAAAGTGATTTTGATATTTTTATTCATTCTGGCGTGTTTTGCTTCGGGTTTATTACACGATGAGTTATATGCTCAGGATAGGTGCAGTTATCCAGGGAATATACGGGCAGGGAATTGGAGGAAAAAATAGGGAAGATGAAGCTGGATCTGCTTAACAGGCTTATCGAGGATAAACTTATACTTCAGGAAGCCCGCAAGGAAAATATTAACGTTGATAACAGCCGGATAAAAGGCAAGATTATTGAGATTAAAAAACGTTACCCTTCGGAAGTAGATTTCCAGAATGACTTGATTAAACAGGGATTGACTCAAGGAGATTTAGAGAAGAAGATCCGCGAGCAGTTTCTAATGTATAATGTAGTAGAATTGAAAGTAAGGCGTAAAATAATTGTTAAACCTGAAGAAGTGACTGATTTCTATGAAAAGAACAAAAAAGATTTTACTTCACGCGAGGTGCGTGAGGTGGAAGTAATTTCCGTTGAGAATAAAGATTTAGCGGATAGTTTAGTCTATAATTTAAGGAAAGGGGATAAAATAGAGGCTCTCGTGGGAAGATACCCAGTAACCGTAAATAACTTGACTATGACAGAAGGTGAAGGCTTAAAAAAAGAGACTGAAAATACGGTATTTAAATTAGGGATAAATGAGGTATCTAATCCTGCTATTATTGACGATAAATGTTATATTTTTAAAGTTGTGAATATTTCTCCTTCCCAGCAATTCAACCTTTTGGAAGTCCAGGATAAAATTTATGCCTTTCTTTTTGATAAAAAAATGCAGGAAAATCTCGCCAAGTGGATAGATGAGCTTAAGGATCAATCATACATCAATAAGACCGAATAAAATTAAAGTAGGCCTGACTATAGGGGATCCTTCAGGAATCGGCCCAGCTATAGCTTTGAAGGCTATTCAAAGGCTAAAGGGCCTGGCTGAATTTGTAGTCATTGGAGATTCTTGGGTATTAAATCAAGCTAAAGGCTATAAGCTAGAGGCTGCAAATTTTGAATTGATAGATTTAAATAATATAAATCAGGCTAGGTTTAAATTTGGGAAAATTAGCGCTGAATATGGACGGGCGTCTATTGAGTATCTGGATAAGGCATTGGAGTTGATTAAGCATAAACAGATAGATTGTTTAGTAACCTGCCCGATCTCTAAAGAGTCGCTTTCAAAAGCCGGTTATAAATATAGCGGCCATACCGAATATCTAGCCCAGAGGACAAATTCTAAAAATATTGCCATGCTGCTTTTAAACCGGTATTTAAAGATAAGTTTAATTACCCGGCATATTCCCTTAATGAAAGTAGCCGGTCAATTAAATAAAGGTGTTATAATTAGTAATATTATTTTAACTAACCAAGCTTTAAAAAATTTTTTTCATATCGGCTATCCGAGATTAGTTATCTGTGGCTTAAATCCCCATGCCTCGGATAATGGAGTTATCGGGAGAGAAGAGAATGAGATTATCAAACCGGCCTTAAAAACTTTAAAAAATAAATTTAAACTTGATATTTCAGGTCCCATATCTAGCGATGTGGCTATTTATCAAGCCAAAAAGCAGAAGTATGATTGTATTATTGCGATCTATCATGATCAGGCATTGATTCCTTTAAAGCTTACCGGGATAGATAGCGGCGTGAATATGACCTTAGGCCTTCCTTTTATCCGGACATCACCTTTGCATGGTACAGCTTTTGATATCGCAGGGATTCCAAAAATAGCCGATCCCAGTTCTTTGATCGCAGCAATAGAGCTGACGGTAAAATGCGCATCCAACCTAAAAAAAGACTAGGCCAGAATTTTTTAATCGATCAGAATATCCAAAGGAAGATAATCAGGGAGCTTGATTTACTACCTTCGGATATTGTATTAGAGATAGGCCCGGGAAGAGGAAGGCTGACTAGCCTGATTGCTCCACAGGTAGAGAAAGTTTATGCCATAGAAGTCGATAAGCGACTCTGTCTTATACTAAATCAACGTTTTAAAGATACACCGGATGTCTCAATCATCAATCAGGATATTTTAAAATTTGATTTAACTTACCTTAAGCTTAAACCTAAAATTAAAGTATTCGGCAATATACCTTATTACATATCCAGCCCAATCATAGAACATTTGATAAAATACCGTGGAAGGGTTAGTACAGCGTTTTTGACGGTGCAGAAAGAGTTTGCTCAAAGAATAGTTGCTGCCCCGGGGACAAAAAATTTTTCCTCTTTTAGCTGCTTTGTGCAATATTATATTAAGGCCAAGGTTCTCTTCGATATAAGCAAGAATTGTTTTAAGCCTGCACCTAAAGTAGATTCTTCTTTTATACGGTTAGATATAAGAGACCACCCAGTCATAAGAACTGCTTTTAATCAGAGGAGGAAGACTTTGCGCAATAGCCTAGCAGGATCTGTCTCCAAAGAGACATTGGATAGCTTTTTTAATAAGTTAAATATCGATAAAAATTCCCGCCCCGAAGCTCTCTCCCTAAAAGATTTCGCCGTTTTAACGGATTTGTCAGAAAATATTTAAAAAAATACTTGACAAACCATGGCTTATAGTATATATTTAAACGCTTACGTAACTACATAGCATCACAGCAGTTTAATCTTAAAAAAAAGCGGAAAAAAGAAGGAATTTCTCTTAGAAATTCTGGAGTGGATTTTTTTTATTTTTTTCTAAATACGCCGGCCAGGCGCTTAAGCTAAAGTTATGCTGGAGTAGCTCAGTCGGCAGAGCACGTCCTTGGTAAGGACGGGGTCGCGAGTTCGATTCTCGTCTCCAGCTTATAAATAAATTATGCGAGAGATAATTACATTAGAGTGTACGGTTTGCAAAAATAGAAATTATACGACGACAAAAAATAA
>JAPLLQ010000008.1 GCA_026387485.1 Candidatus Omnitrophota bacterium
AGATCTTATTTTCTGTTTATAAATATTTAAAGGCTGATAATCCGAAACCGCTGCCGAATGAATCACTAGATCATACTCCCTTACTTTTAATTCATTCTCAATTAATCTTTTTAATTCATCAAAGAACCTAACATTTAAAACCCTTATATTTTTTTTAAGAACACAGTTATTTACCAATCCTAATAAAAGAGTTACCTTGGCACCGGAATCCTTTAGTTTATTCGCTAATAATATCCCGGTTTCTGCGGTTGCGTTATTAGTGATAACTCTAACGCTATCTATTGCCACCTGCGTCGGACCGGAAGTAATAAGAACCCTCTTGTTCTTTAAATTCACTTAATATCCTATTTCTCTAAGGATTGACTTTAAGTTAGCTTTAACTACCCTTGGCTTTTTTATACTCTTGATCGCCCTATCCGGGTCTTTTAAACCGTGTCCGGTCAAAATACAAACTATCCGGGTTGCCTGTTTTCCCGCCCTTGGCGGGATTCCGCTTTGGCGGGAAAAATATCCTTTTTTATGAAGCTTTAACAACCCGGCGATAGAAGCCGCAGAAGCTGGTTCAGTAAAAACTCCTTCTTTATTCGCCAATATTTTATAGGCTTCTAATATTTCCTTATCCGAAACCATATCAATTAACCCCTTAGATTCATCACGCGCTGCCTCGGCACTCTTCCAGCTTGCTGGATTACCGATGCGTATAGCAGTGGCAATGGTTTCCGGATTCTTAATTGGATGGCCTTTCACAATCGGTGCAGCTCCTTCAGCCTGAAAACCTAGCATCACCGGTAGCTTATTAATCTTTCCCTCCTGTTTATATTCTTTATAACCTTTCCAGTAAGCAGTGATATTTCCGGCATTACCTACAGGCATAACCTGAAAATCAGGAGCTACTCTTAGATAATCGCAGATTTCGAAACTTGCGGTTTTCTGGCCTTCAATACGATAGGGATTTAAGGAATTAACCAAAGTTACCGGATATTTATCAGTAATCCCTTTTGCTAAATTTAGGGCTTGATCAAAATTACCATCTACTGCTATAACTTGTGCTCCATGAATAAGCGCCTGACTTAATTTTCCCAGAGCAATCTGGCCCGAAGGAATTAAAACAATACATTTAATTCCGGCGCGTGCTGCGTAGGCTGCTGCGGAAGCTGAAGTATTCCCTGTAGAAGCGCACATCACTGCCTTTACGCCATCTTCACAGGCTTTGGATATAGCCATAGTCATACCTCTATCCTTAAAAGAACCGGTAGGGTTTAAGCCTTCATATTTAAGATAAACCTCAAAACCCTTACCTAAGAGTTTACTTAAATAACCAGCGTATATTAAAGGGGTATTGCCTTCATTTAAAGTAATTACCGGAGTTTTACCGCTTACCGGTAAATATTTTTTATATTTTTCAATTACGCCTTTATAACTCACACTTCCTCCATCCTTATCGCTACTGGTTTTTCTTTTATGGCATGAAGCTTACCGATCAAGCCCAAGGCAATGCGTAACTCTTTTTCTTTAGCTTCGTGAATTAACATTACAATCGGCACAACCTGAGTCCGGCTTCTTTCTTTCTGGGTGACCGAAGCAATACTGATTCTAAATTTAGCCAGTATCCCGGAAATCTTAGCTAGTACACCAGGTTCATCTAAAGCCATAAAACGGATGTAATAACGGCTCTCGAAATCATCGATCCGGCATAGCTTCTTAATACTCTTATCGAAAACAATATTTAAGGTTGGCCTAAAAAGCCCGGCCTTTAAATCCTGAGTTAAATCTACTAAATCCGAAACTACTGCCGAAGCTGCGGATGACTGACCTGCACCTGGACCATAAAAGAGCAGATTCCCGGCTAGATCACTCGACACATAAATAGCGTTGAATACGCCATCAACCGATGCTAATAAATGCCCATTTGGTATAAGGGTAGGATGAACTCTGACTTCTAAACCCTCTCCCTCTTTTTTAGCAATAGCTAAAAGTTTAATCTCAAAACCTAATTCTTTAGCGTAATTTACATCAGCAAGAGAGATACGTGAAATACCTTCGACAAAAACGTCTTTTAAATTCACGAATCTACCAAAGCCCAAATAAGTAAGCAGTATCAGCTTGTGCGCTGAATCCATCCCTTCGATATCTAAGGTCGGATCCTTCTCAGCAAAACCTCTTAATTTCGCCTCCTTTAAAGCCTCCCCAAAGGTGCGATTATTAGCAGACATTGAGGATAAAATATAATTGGAAGTCCCGTTAACAATACCAA
>JAPLLQ010000067.1 GCA_026387485.1 Candidatus Omnitrophota bacterium
ACAAAATCATCAACAGTACTGTAACCGCCGCCAAAACTGAATGCGCCGGTTTTAGACTCCTTAACTTCTACGACCAAATTTTTCTGGTCAGGAATCTCGGTTTCTTCGGTATCGTAGTTTATTTCATCAAAAAACCCTAAATTCTGCAGCCTCTCTTTACTACGCCTGAGCTTCTCTCCATCAAACCTGTCCCCCGGATGGATGCGTAATTCCCTGCGTACGACTACGTCTTTAGTCTTGATATTACCCCGGATATTTATTTTATCAACGTAGGTAATCTGATTTTCCACAATTCCATAGTTTATATCTACGCGGCTGGTTTCTTTATTTAAAGATGTAGTCTCCTGGACCAAAGCCGAAATATAACCCCGGTCAAAATAAACACTCTGGATATTAGCTGCGTCCACCTTCATGCCTTCTTCGCTAAAGACCTTACCCGGAAGACATTGTTTAAGCTGCATAATAATTGTTTTCTCAGGTATATCTTTATTCCCCTGCACCGTAACATTCCCCACCAGATATTTATTCCCCTCTTTTATTCTTATATGCACATATAGAAGGTATTTCTTCTTAGGGTCAGGGTTAACCTCAGATTCGGCTGCCGCATCAATAAAACCATTGTGGCGGTAAAACGCCTTCACCCGCTCAATATCTTCTTTTAATACATCTTCCTTAAGCACTCCGGCGTTAAAAAACCAGGCCCGTTTGGTTTTAAGTAATTTCAGGATCCGGGCCGAAGTAAATGCCTTATTTCCCTCGACAATAATATCTTTGATCCGGATCCGGCCGCCCTCGGCTATAAAAAAATCAACCTTTGCCTTATTGGTTGTTTTATTTATATCCAGCTTATAATTTATCTCAGCCGCGCTAAAGCCCATTTTTTCGTACATCTTCTTTAAGATGCGTATATCTTCGGCGAGATTGGGATAATCCAGATACTGTCCTTCTTTGGATTTTAGCTGGGTTTTTAGTTTATCGTCTTTCATGGTGATACGGGTGATTCCAGAAAAGGTTATCTTTTCGATAATCGGCCTTTCAGAGACCGTAACAATAACCTTAATCCCATCCTTGTAACTCTCGGTGTCTATTTTAATATCGCTGAAGAAATTTAATAGATACAACCTCTTTAAATCATCACTGATTATATTCTCTTGATATGGGCTGCCGATGCGGGTTTTCATTTTAGAGACGATGTTATTGGTGGAAATAGCTTTATTGCCCTTGATTTCAATTCCCGTAACCATCTTCACCGGCTCGGGAGGGGCTGCTTCCTTAGTTTCTGCGGTTATTTTGGGAGTCTCGGACTGTTGAAATGTTACTGGACTTTGGGTTTGGTTAGAAGAATCTGCGCTAGAAACTTCCTCAGCTAATAAATAGCAAGAAAAACCTGCGATAAAAACTAAAGTCAAAATTATAAAAATTATTCTGCGCATTGTGGTTAGTTTATTCTATATGAGCGATATTTTCAAAACGGGTATATTCCTTGATAAAAGCCAGCCTCAAAGAACCTACCGGGCCGTTCCTCTGCTTGGCGATGATTACTTCAGCTATACCCTGATTTTCAGAAGTAGGGGCATAATATTCTTCTCTTAATAAAAGCACTACCACATCCGCGTCTTGCTCTATTGCCCCGGACTCCCTAAGGTCAGATAGTTGCGGCCGGTGGTCTGTGCGGGATTCTACTGCCCTAGATAACTGGCTTATGGCAACAATAGGTAAATGTAACTCCCTGGCTAAAGCTTTAAGCGAACGGGAAATCTCAGATATCTCCTGTTGCCGGCTCTCTGAATTAATCGAACCGCGCATAAGCTGCATGTAATCTAAAATAATCAGTTTGATATCCTGTTGGGCTTTAAGCCGGCGGGCCTTGGCCCTTAATTCCATTATCGATATTGCCGGGCTATCATCTATAAATATAGGCGCTTCGGAAAGTTTTCCCGCCGCAGCAGTCAGGCGCGGCCAGTCTGAAGCTGCTAGATATCCCGTACGCACCTTTTGAGCATCAACTTTAGCATGGGAACAAAGCATCCTCTGCACTAATTGCTCTTTAGACATTTCAAGGCTAAAAATTGCCGTGGGAACCCTCTCTATTACCCCAGCATGCTCTATCATACCTAGAGCCAGAGCGCTCTTACCCATTGAAGGCCTTCCGGCAATTACAATCAAATCCGACTCTTGCAGCCCCGCGGTCTTAATATCAAAATCTATAAAACCGGTGGGGATACCGGTAACATGGGCTTTTTTGCGGTATAAAACATCGATTGTTTCAATACTATCCTTAATGATCTCTTTAAGGTGCTGGTAAGAAGCGCCATGGGCTTTTCTTTCACTGACTTCAAAAATAAACCTCTCGGCATTATCCACTACCTGATCAATATTTCCTTCAGTCTCGTAACAAAGCGAGATGATCTTAGTGGCATTATTAATCAACGTCCTTAAAATGCTCTTCTCTTTAACTATCGCTACATAGTGGGCGATATTAGCGGAAGTGGGAACAACATTTGCCAGGGAGGTAAGATAACTTGCTCCTCCGACCTCTTCAAGTATCCCGTCTTTTTTTAAAGCGTCGGTTAAAGTAATCAGGTCAACTGCCTTATTAGCGGCATAGAGATTGGATATAGTCTGAAAAATTTTCCGGTGTTGCTCTTTATAAAAAAAGGTCTGCTCCAAATTTTCAAGCGCCGTGGCAATGGCCTCAGGGTCTAAGATCAGCATTGAACCTAAAACAGCCATTTCGGCATCGAGGTTTTGCGGCGGGAGTTTTTCCAGAGTTGATTCGTTAGCCATAATAAATTATTTTTTTACAATCCAGACCTTGACTTGAGCAAGCACATCCGGATCAAGCTTCACCGGTATCTCATAAATCCCTAATGATTTGATTGGGCTTTCCATAATAATAGAGCTCTTATCGATATCCAGGCCTTCGTCTTTTAAGGCTTGGGCGATATCTAATACCGTAATGCTTCCGTATAAATTTTCTTCTGTCCCAACCATAGCCGCGATAGTCAAAGATAATTTTTCTAAACGCTCCTTTAATACCCGGGCTTCCTGTTTTTTATTTTCAAGCTCAAGAGACCTTCTCTCCTGCTCTTCTTTCAACTTCTTCATGCCTGCCGGAGTAGCTATCACTGCCAAACCCTGAGGGATTAGGTAATTGCGGGCGAAACCATCCTTAGCTTTAATAACCGAACCAGCTTTACCTATCTTCTGGACATCTTTAAGCAGGATAATCTCCATATTCTCTCCTTAAAAGTTTAGCGCGTATAAGGCAGAAGCGAAACAAACCTGGCCTTAGCTATCGTCTCAGCTACGCGGCGCTGGTGTTTAGCGCAATTACCGGAATTACGGCTGGGTACGATTTTGCCTCTTTCGTTAATAAAAGCTTCCAGTCTCTTGGCATCCTTATAATCTATTGCCTTGGTCTTATCTAAACAAAGACGGCAAAATTTTTTCCTGACAATAGTCAGCCGCTTCTTATCAGTTTTCTTGGTTTTAGCAAATCCCCTTGTTTTAACTTTCATTTGCTTCATCCTCGCTTTCCCCTAACCAGGTTGCCTCTGTAGATGATTCACTGTGTAATCCTTCTACCGCCGGCTCAGCTATTGGCACCGGGGCTTTACCGGATGGCGCTCCTAAAAACTGCACCCGCTCTGCCTTAACTTCGATAACGCTGCGCTTGGCGCCGCTATTATCTTCCCAAGAGCGCGATTGCAACCTCCCCTCGACAAAAACGCCGCTGCCTTTATGTAAATATTGATTGCAGGTCTCCGCCTGTTTATTCCAGACTACCGCGGTAATAAAACAAACCTCTTCTTTTAATTCCTGTTCTTTATTCCGGTACCTGCGATTAACTGCCAGGCGCAAGTTTACTACCGCAGCGCCCTGCGGCGTATAACGCAGTTCCGGGTCTTTGGTAAGATTACCCATTAATAACACTTTATTGTAACTGGCCATATTTTCTCTCCTTCGATTCGCTTTGCTCACTCAGGACGCTTCGAATCGAAGCACTGAGCGCAGTCGAAGCGCTTATTCTAACTTTGTAATCAGTACCCTTAATATATTTTCATTAAGCTTATAGGCATGGCGGATATCTTTTATAACAAGGGGGGGAGAAGCAAAATTAAGCAGATAGTAAACGCCCTCATTATATTTATTGATCGGAAAGAATAGCTTTTTTCTTTCTTGCCAAAGCCCGCTCTGTGAGATGCTACCGTTATTTTTTGTCACTACATCATTGATCTGCTGAAAAAGAGCTTTCCTCTGCTCTTCTGGTAAATCCGGTTTGACGCTGTCTGTTTCGGTTAAATCCGGTTTAATGATAACCATTGCTTCATATTTGTTCATTGCCTATCCTTTCGGTTAAAAATATTCATACTTTTTTCGACATCTTCATTTATCCAAGATTGAACACATAAAGAAACTCGGGGAATAATACCTTTAAGCTCTTCTTTTTCCCTACGGTTAAAATGACTTAAAACAAATTCACTTGCGCCTAGCTTACCCCTTGGCCTGCCTATACCCACGCGCAGGCGGTTGAATTCATTGGTCTTTAAGGAATTTATTATAGATTGGATACCGCGATGGCCGGCGGATGAACCATTAGGCCTTAACTTTATCCTGCCAAAATCCAAATCCAGATCATCACAGATTACTAAAAGATCTTCCAACCCTATCTTATATTTTTTAAGCAGCGGCTTAACTGCCTCTCCAGAGAGATTCATAAAGGTAAGTGGCACCGCCACCAGACAATTATCATTTTCTATCTTACCTTTTCCGCTTAATGCTGAGATTCCCTTTTCTTTCTTTAGGGCTATCCTTTTTTCTTTTGCCAGATGCTTGATACTTAAGAAACCGATATTGTGCCTTGAGTTGCCGTACAGGATTCCCGGATTACCTAAGCCAACAATCAGCTTCATCTACTTCTTTTCTTTGCTTTCTTTCTCTTCTTTAACTTCGCCTTCAGCCGGAGGAACTTCTTTCTTCTCCTTGATTACTTCAGGCTCTTGTTTCTCTTCTCCCTCCACAGCCTCTACCGGTACCTCTTCTTTCATCGGAGCAGCAACTGAAAGGATTATTGCTTCCGGGTCATTTAGAATCTTGACTCCCACAGGCACAGTGATATCTTTTACGTGGATACTATCCCCCATTTTTAATTGAGCAACATCTACTTCAATATCTTTGGGGATACTAGTCGGCAAACACTCTACCTCAATCTCCCAAAGGATATGCTCAAGAGCTCCACCCTCCAGTTTCACGCCTATAGGCTCGCCCTTAGCTACAACCGGCACATTAACCTTTATTGCTTTGGTTAAAGATATCTGGTTAAAATCAACGTGGATAATCTCTCCATGTACCGGATGATATTGTATCTCTTTAATTAGGCATGGCCGGGATTTATTTTTTTTATCATCCTTAATATTAACATTGATCACCACGCCCTCAATTCTATGGTGGTGGACCAGCTGGACTAACTGCCGATGAGATAATTTAAGCGCTAAGGCATCCTTACCCTCAGCATAGATTATCGCCGGGATAAACCCTTTATCACGGATATCCTTAACTTTACCTCGACCTATTTCTTCGCGTACTTCTGCATCCAAAAATATCTCTTCCATTTTCTAACCTTCTCCTTTAATCAAACAAACAGCTTACTGATTCTTCGTTGTGTATCCTCTTGATCGCCTCTCCCAAAAGCTCGGCAATTGATAAAACCTTAAGCCGGGAGTGATTTTTATTTTTTTCCACCGGGATACTGTCGGTGATAACCAATTCCTTTAAATTCTTGCATCTCTCCAAACGCTCTATGGCTGGCCCAGATAAAACTCCATGGGCAATTGCAGCATAAACATTTTTAGCGTTAGCTTTCTTTAATGCCTCTACGGCTTCAAATAAAGAGCTTCCGGTGGCGATTAAATCATCCACGATAATCGCGTTCTTTCCCTCTACGCTCCCTAATATATGCATAGCCTCGGTTTTCTCCGGAGACTCCCTTCTTTTATCGATAATCGCCAGTGGCACGCCCAATCTTTTAGCATAAGCCCGGGCCATCTTTATTCCTCCTACATCTGGGGAAACAAGCACTAAATCCTTAATCTTGAGTTTCTTAAAATAATCTATGAAGACTCCCACGGAGAAAAGATGGTCTACCGGGATATCAAAAAACCCCTGAATCTGGCCGGCATGTAAATCCATAGTCAAAACCCGGTTTGCTCCGGCTGAAGTCAGAAGATTAGCGACTAACTTTGCGGTAATGGGAACGCGGGGCTGGTCTTTTCTATCTTGACGGGCATAACCGAAATAAGGAATCACCGCGGTGATCCGCTGGGCAGATGCCCTTTTTAAAGCGTCAATCATAATTAAAAGCTCCATCAGATTTTCATTAGGAGGAGGACAGGTCGGCTGAACGATAAAAACATCCTTACCCCGGCTATTGTCATTAATTTTAACCCTTACTTCTCCCTCGCTAAACTTTGAAACCAAGGCATCGGATAACTTAACCTTCAGGTATTTACAGATATCCTGAGCTAGTTTGGGATGGGCATTACCGCTAAATATCGCTAACTTATCCATAGTCTTATCCCTTCTTTTTCAAGATCCTCGCCGGGACACCCACGGCTGTTTTTTTATCCGGTACATTTTTTATCACTACTGATCCGGCTCCGGTTACCGCGCCTTTACCGACCTCTACCGGAGCAACGAGAATCGTATCTGAACCGACTAAAGCATTATCCTTGATTATTGTGAGATGTTTATTGCGACCATCAAAATTTGCCGTAACCGTACCTGCGCCGATATTGGCATTTCGTCCGACTTGGGTATCGCCAAGGTAGGAAAAATGTTTGATAAAAGTCTTTGCCCCTACTTTGCTCCTTACGGTTTCCAGGAAATTTCCCGCGGTTACATCATCAGAGAGCCTTGTACCTTGCCTTAAATGGGCGAAAGGCCCGACCAAACAACGTTTTCCAATTCTAACAGAGCTTTCAATAACTGTAAAGGGATAAATCACCGTGCCTTGGCCTATTTTTACCCCATAACTTATAAAAGTAGAATTAGGATCAACTATCAAGATACCTTGCCGCATAAGCTCTTGATTAATCCTTAACTGCATAATGCCATTGGCCTTAGCTAAATCGCTTTGCGAGTTTATTCCCAGGGCTTCATTTATATCTTCAATTTTAACCGCGCTAATAAGCCTTCCCTTCTTATAAAGAATCTTAATCACATCGGTCAGGTAATATTCTTTCTTACGGTTGTTGGACCTAACTTGCTTTAACGCGCCCTCTAAGCTATCTTTATTAAAACAGATTATCCCGGTATTTATTTCTTTTATATCGCGGTCAAAATCATCGGCATCCTTCTCCTCAACAATCGCACGAATAACCGAATATTTATCCCTGACAATCCGGCCATAACCTTGAGGTTTATCCAATTTAGCAGTCAACAAAGTTGCGTCCAGACTATTCTCTATGTGATATTTGAGGAGTTTGTTAACGGTCTCTTTCTTAAGCAGCGGGGTATCAGCGTAAAGCACTAAAACTGTTCCCTTGAAACCTTTTAGTTTGCCCAAGGCTGTTTTGACCGCATCTGCTGTACCGAGCATCTTTTTTTGTATCGCTATATCTTGGCCCAGAACAAAAGATTTTCGGATAACTTCATGTTTATACCCAAGAACGACTACTTTCTTTTGAACTTTCAGGGAACGGACTAAATCCAGAACATAGTCAAGCATCGGCCTTCCGCAAATATTATGCAAGGCCTTAGGGTTCTCGGATTTCATCCTTTCTCCCTTACCTGCCGCTAAAATTATCACCGCAATATTTTTGCTCATAGTCTATAAAATTGCCCGGCAAGGATTCGGACCTTGACAGTCAGACCCAAATTCTGATGTGCTACCATTACACTACCGGGCAGTCTATTTTAAAATTAAGAATTTGAACCTAACTGTCCTTTACCCTTTTCTTGCTCGTAGGCCTCTAAAACTCTTTTCTGCAGATATTCCCTGAAAGACTGCGTTATAGGATGGGCGATATCTTTATGCTCAGATTGCGCGCCTGCAATATCCTCCGCGGTAACCGGCCTAGGGCTTACTGGTAGCTGGGCTGCGCATTGATTGCAGTATTTACTGCGCAACTCATTTTTAAAACCGCATTTGGGACAGGGCTGTTTTACTTTTCTTGAAGGCATGGCGATAAAAACTCCGCTGGTACCTTCGATTATTTTTATATTTCTAACTACAAAGACATTGTCAAAAGTTACAGTGGCATAGCCTTTGAGTTTCTTATCCGGTGAATCCTTTAAAGCCACCCTGACCTCGGTTATCTCCATAGCTAAAACCTCCTCGCTGCATATTACCTTGTGCTCACTGCGAAAACAGCCCAAGATCTTTCTTCCCGTTTAATCTTCCTGCTTAATGAGAGAGCCTCTTTTCCCGAAGAAACAATAGCAAAGACTGCCGGACCGCTTCCGGACATAAGTATCTTATTCAAGCCTAACCCGGCAAGCTTTTCTTTGATACGTTTTACTTCAGGATATAACCTAATAGTAACCTGCTCTAAGCTGTTAAATAAATGGCCGCTCTCTATCAAAGAAAGGTTCTTTTTAGCTAATACCGAAGTTAATATTTTAACATCGTACCTGGGCTTTGTCAACTCCGTTAAACAGGTATTTTTACCCAGCGCATAGTCCCATTGCTTATATATTAAGG
>JAPLLQ010000092.1 GCA_026387485.1 Candidatus Omnitrophota bacterium
AAAGGCCGTATTATAAAAAGAAAAAGTTTGTAAGTGCTGAACCGGTAATTTATCTTTTATGCCAGAAACCGGCTTTCTTCGCTAATCTTTTCCCCCAATCTAAGGCAACCGGAGCGGATACTAATTATAAATTCATTAAAGCGACAATGTTTGCTAATTTAAGCCGGATTAAAAATTTAAATGAAACTTTTTTTATAATTCTAAAGAGTATCTTTATTCCGGATATAGGAAACCAGAATACAGCAAGGATGATTCAGTTTAAAGTAGCGGATAAGGTTGGGTTTATTAACTATAACCTTACGCCATCTGAAAATTATTTTGACTGCGATGTATTTAACGAAAAGGGAGATTTCTTTAAGGTCTATATTAAAGACATAAGTTCAACCCTGGATTTATCTAAAGTAGGGACGATTATCTCTACGGCAAGCGCACTTTGAGAGTAAATTACTTGATTTTTAAATTAAACTGTGCTAAAAATAAAAGATTATGAGTGAGAACTTAATGGAAAAAATTGTTTCATTGAGCAAGCGCCGGGGATTTATATTCCAGTCCTCGGATATCTACGGCGGCTTAAGTAATACCTGGGATTACGGCCCCTATGGCGTAGAGCTAAAAAATAATCTTAAAGCCAGCTGGTGGCGTTCATCTGTTTATGAGCGGGATGATATCTTTGGCATGGATGCGGCAATCCTGATGCATCCTAAAGTCTGGGAGGCATCCGGCCACGTCAAGAATTTCTTTGATTTAAAGAGCGATTGTAAAAACTGTAAAAAACGCTTTAAGACAGAAGAGCTTAAGGATAAAAATAAATGCCCTGAATGCGCAGGGGTACTTACCGAATCCCGGCCTTTTAATCTTATGTTTAAGACTTATCAGGGGGCAATTGAAGAGAGCGGAAATGAAATATATATGCGTCCGGAAACCGCCCAAGGCATGTTCGTAAACTTTATCAATATTCTTGATTCCAAACACCCTAAATTACCTTTTGGTTTAGCCCAGATCGGCAAATCCTTTCGTAATGAAATCACTCCCGGAAATTTCACCTTTCGCACCCGTGAATTTGAGCAGATGGAGATAGAGTACTTTGTTGATCCAAAGGAAGCGGATAAAAAATTAGAGGAATGGATTGATTACCGTTTTAATTGGTATCTAACTTTAGGGTTAAAGAAAGATGTCTTAAGGAAGCGGCCGCACCAAAAAGATGAGCTGGCCCATTATGCTAAAGCCTGCACTGATATAGAATATAATTTTCCCTTCGGTTGGTCTGAATTAGAGGGGGTAGCTAATCGCACGGATTTTGATTTAAAGCAACATACAGAGCATAGCGGGAGAGACTTACGTTATTTTGATGATGCGACGAAAGAAAGATTTTATCCTTATATTATTGAGCCTTCCGGAGGAGTAGATAGAAGCGTCTTGGCATTTTTAGTTGATGCTTATAATGAGGAGAAGGTCAGAGATGATACGCGCGTGGTTTTAAAACTACATAAGGACTTAGCGCCGATAAAAGTGGCGGTCTTGCCGCTTTTAAGGAACCGCCCGGAGATTGTAGAATTGGCTAAAAAAATTACTCAAGGATTAAAGAAGGAATTTATCGCGGTATATGATGACACCGGATCAATCGGTAAGCTTTACCGCCGGCAGGATGAAGTGGGCACGCTTTACTGTGTTACGGTTGATGTACAAACGCTTACAGACAAACAGGTGACTGTGCGCCACCGGGACACTATGCAGCAGGATAGAATCGGTATTGATAGGCTACAAGAATATCTAATTAATAAATTAGGGACGGTTCTCAAGTTAATCTAAGAGTGTCCCTTTTTAGGGGACAGTTCTGCTTTGAGTTGAGAACCGTCCCTAAAAAAGAGAAAGGAAGGGTTTTAAAAGAAATGAGTAGCAAAAAATACGTTTACAGCTTTGGCGGGGGTAAGGCAGATGGAAATGAGAGCATGAAAAATCTCTTGGGCGGTAAGGGCGCGAATTTAGCCGAGATGTCCGGGCATAAAGATTTAAGGCTTCCGGTTCCACCGGGATTTACCATTACTACCGAGGTTTGCACATATTATTACGCGAATAAAAAGAAATACCCTAAAGAATTAAAGGATCAGCTTAATAAAGCGCTGGAAAAGGTCGAGAAGCTGATGGGTAAGAAATTTGGCGACCTGACTAATCCTTTATTGGTCTCAGTGCGTTCCGGAGCAAGAAAGTCAATGCCCGGGATGATGGAGACAGTTTTAAATGTCGGGTTAACGGAAAAAACTATCCCCGGTTTAATTAAGCAGAGCGGCGGAAACAGCCGTTTTGTTTATGATGCTTACCGCCGCCTGATTATGATGTATTCCGACGTAGTTATGGAGAAGGCCGGAGGCTTTGAGCCCAAGGATGATCAGGGGATACGTAAACAGCTAGAAAAGATTATGGCCAAGATGAAAAATGAATCAGGCTATAAAACTGATACTGACTTAACTAGCGATGATTTGAAAAAACTTTGTAATCTTTTTAAGGATAAGATTAAAGAGGTTCTCGGGAAAGAATTCCCCGATGAACCAATGGAACAATTATGGGGTGGAGTGGGCGCGGTATTCTCTTCCTGGAATGGGAAGCGGGCAATAAGTTATCGCCGGATTGAAAATATCCCTGATGAGTGGGGAACTGCAGTTACTGTTCAGACCATGGTTTTCGGAAATATGGGTAATGACTCAGCAACCGGTGTTGCCTTTACCCGTAATCCGGGAAATGGCGATGCTCATTTCTACGGTGAATTTTTAATCAATGCCCAGGGTGAAGATGTAGTTGCTGGTATCCGCACACCTCAGCCAATCAATGAATTTTCTCAATCCGCGCATAACAAAGACCTGCTTACTCTAGAAAAAGCTATGCCTAAAATTTATAAGGAGCTTTTTGATATTCAGAAACGCTTAGAGCAGCATTACCGAGATATGCAGGATATTGAATTTACTATTGAGAAGGGCAGGCTTTTTATGCTGCAGTGCCGCGTGGGTAAACGTAATGGCCCGGCAGCAGTGCGCATGTGCATGGATATGATCAACGAAAAACTGATTAAAAAAGAAGAAGCGGTAATGCGGGTTACTCCCAGCCAGTTAGATGAGTTATTGCATCCGATTATCGACCCGAAAATTGAGGCGACACTTAAGCCATTAGTTAAAGGTTTACCTGCCGGGCCGGGTGGAGCAGCTGGACAGATTGTTTTTTCCGCTAATGACGCAGTAGAATGGGCAAAGCAGGGTAAAAAGGTTATTCTGGTGCGTGAAGAGACCAACCCGGAAGATGTCGAGGGTATGCGTGCAGCCCAGGCAATTTTGACTGCCAGAGGCGGCATGACTAGTCATGCCGCATTAGTTGCCCGCGGCTGGGGAAAATGCTGTATTGTCGGCTGCAGCGCTTTGCATGTTGACTTGGGGAATAAAAAACTTATTATCGACGGAAAAACCTTAAACGAAGGCGACTGGATTACCTTAAACGGGACTAAGGGTAATGTTTACACCGGCCAGCTTCCAATGATTGATGCATCCGAAGAAAATCAGATGTTAATGGATTTCTTAAAAATCTGCGGGACGATTAAAAAACTAGGCATTCGGACTAATGCTGATACGCCTGAAGACGCGGTTAAGGCCCGTCAGTTTGGCGCGGAAGGTATCGGGCTTTTTAGGACCGAGCATATGTTTTATGGTAAAGGCGCGGATGAACCACTTTTTCTTTTACGTAAAATGATTATCTCAAAAACCCAAGATGAGAGGGAGAGGGCGTTGGATGAATTATTCCCTCACGTTAAGAAAGATATCAAAGGTACATTAGCAGCAATGGATGGTTATCCGGTGGTTATTCGTTTACTTGATCCGCCTTTGCATGAATTCGTCCCTCGTGAACAGGCTAAGCTTGAGCAATTAGCTAAGGATTTAAATATCAGTATGGATGAATTAGCTAAACGCGCGGAAAATCTGCATGAGTCCAATCCAATGATGGGCCACCGTGGCGTACGCTTAGGCGTAACTTATCCTGAAGTAAGCACAATGCAGATCAGGGCGATCTTTGAGGCAGCCGCAGAATTAATCAAGGAAGGAAAGAAGCCCTATCCGGAAATCATGATTCCGGTTGTCTGCGATGTAAAAGAATTGGATGACCAGCTGGCTATTTATAAGCAGGTTTATATGGAAGTTTTAAAGAAATACGGATTAAAGAGTATTAAGTCTATGTTCGGGACGATGATTGAAATTCCCCGGGCATCCTTAGTCGCTGATAAGCTAGCTACGGTGGCGCAATTCTTCTCCTTTGGAACCAATGATATGACTCAGATGGGCTTTGGTTTTTCCCGCGATGATATCGGTAGTTTTCTGCCGGATTATCTAAAGAAAGGCATACTTCCTGAGGATCCCTTTCAGAGTATTGACCAGGAGGGAATTTGACCAGGAGGGAATTGGAGAGTTGATTAAGATAGGTATTGAGCGTGGGCGTAAAGGCCGTAAGGATTTAGAAGTAGGAATCTGCGGCGAGCATGGCGGAGAGCCAAAGTCAGTAGAATTCTGCCATCGCGTAGGAATGGATTATGTAAGTTGTTCGCCGTTTAGGGTTCCGATTGCTAAATTAGCCGCAGCCCAGGCAGTGCTTAAAGATAAGAAAAAATAAATATGGAATCACTAAAGATTTACTTAAAAGAGATCCGCAATATCCCTTTATTAACTGCTAATGAAGAGATAACGCTTAGCCGAAAGATTAAAAAAGGGGATGAGCAGGCCCGCAAAAAAATGATTCAGTCTAACTTACGCCTAGTGATTAATATCGCAAAAAGGTATATGTACCTGGGTACGCCTTTCCTGGATTTAATTGAAGAGGGAAACCTTGGGCTAATGAAAGCGGTGGATAAATTTAAGCCGCAAAAAGGATTTCGTTTTTCCACCTATGCCGCCTGGTGGATTAAACAGGGGATTACCCGCTCTCTTTCTGACCAAAGCAAGATGATCCGCATCCCCGTTTACATGAATGATTTAATTACCAAATGGAAGAAGAAGAAAGAAGCAATGGCCCAGAAATTGAAACGTATGCCTACCGATGAAGAGATCGCTAAAAAATTACACATTCCTAATACTAAGATCGAGCAGATGAATCGCTGGATGTCCACCACTACTTCATCTTTAGACTCTCCGGTTGGCGAGAATGATGAGGGTAAGGATGGGGATTTAATTGAGGACCATAGCGCAATTCAGCCGGATAGCCAGATTGAACATCTTTTGGATAAAGAGAGGGTGGAGAACCTTCTGGAAATTATGTCTGACCGAGAGAGAGATGTTTTGGATATGCGTTTTGGTTTAGCCGATAAAAAACCGCACACCTTAGCTGAAGTAGCTAAGAAGTTAGGTGTCTCCCGGGAGAGAATCCGGCAGATAGAGGAAACAGCTTTAGCTAAAATCAGAAGATTCGTAGAAGGGGCGAAGGAGGAGCTGTGATAAAGAAGATAAGCTTGAGAAAACATATCAGGAACATTCCGGATTTCCCTAAACCGGGTATTTTATTCCGGGATATAACCACGCTGGTTAAGCATAAAGATGCCTTTCGTGTTGCAATAGATAAAATAGCTAATAAATATAAAGGTAAGAAGATAGATAAAGTGGTGGGGGTAGAGGCGCGGGGTTTTATCTTTGGCGCGGCAGTGGCCTATAAGATTAACGCCGGTTTTATCCCGGTGCGTAAAAAAGGAAAACTCCCCTTTGCCACTAAATCAGTAAGCTATGAATTAGAATACGGCAGAGATACTTTAGAGATACACCGCGATGCGATTGAGCCGGGAGAAAGAATTCTAATCGTAGATGACCTTCTGGCTACGGGTGGCACAGTTAAAGCGGTAACGGATTTAGTCAGGCAGTGCTCCGGGAAAATTCAGGCGATCGCTTTTTTAGTTGAGCTAGTAGATTTAAAGGGCAGGGAGAAGCTAAAAGGTTATCCGGTATTTTCTTTGATAAAATTTCAGGGAGAATAACCCTTTCTACTCACTTTAGGGTTAATACTGAGCGGCCGGTGTATCTTTTGGCTGCGAATGTATAAATTCTGCCCCTGTAGCTCATAAGGATAGAGCAACAGTTTCCTAAACTGTGTGTGGCAGGTTCGATTCCTGCCAGGGGCATTTAATTAGCAGAGCAGGAATCGCTGAAGCAGGTTCTCCCGCAGCCATCGGTTAGATTAACATGATGCGGGATCCCGCATCAAATATTTAAAGCAGTGGTTGCGGGAGATTCCTGCCAGGGGCATTTAGATTATTTATATAGAGAGTAGGTAGTATTTAGTAGGTAGAATGTAGGGGAGAGATGTATAATCTGCATGCGCATTCATTACTAAGTGACGGGGTGCTGCTTCCTTCGGAAGTGGCGGCGCGTTACTTTGCTTTAGGTTATAAGGTGATTGCCATAACTGACCATGTTGATTACAGCAATATTGAGTCTACGGTCAAGGCAATCCTGGATTTTACCCAACACTGGCCAAAGAGTAGTGGAATAAAAATTTTAGCCGGAGTTGAATTAACCCATATTCCAACAGAGCAGTTTAAGCCTTTAGCTAAATACGCCAGGACTAATGACATTAAGGTAATTATTGCTCATGGGCAAACTTTAATGGAGCCGGTAGTGGAAGGTACTAACCGCGCGGCTTTAGAGGCGGATATTGATATTTTAGCTCATCCGGGTATAATTAGTGAAAAGGATGCGCTCCTGGCTAAGCGAAGAGATATTTTTCTGGAGATAACCTCACGCCAAGGACATGCGCTTTCTAACCGCCATGTGGTTGAATGCGCCCGAAAGACCGGCGCAAAATTAATTTTGGATACAGATAGCCACACTCCGGATGATATTATTTCACCGGCTAAATTAGTTGATGCTGGGCGTAAGGCAGGGTTAACCCAAAAAGAAATAAACGAGGTTTATCAAAATATAGGTAAGTTTTTAAGAAAAAAGGAGGGAAAGATATGAGGAAGAGATTGTTTTTTTTCGTAGTCTTAGGGTGTTTCCTGATCAGCTTAACAGGTTGTGCTGGTGTTTCAACAAAAGAGGATCAGGCAGAGCAAAAACCCTTGCAATCACAGGTGCTCTTGAAATTCACTGACCTACCTGTTCCCTTGGGTTTTAAGTCATTGCTGGATGAATCCTATTCTTTTGAGAGCGCAGGGATGCGGGTGGGCATATTAAAATATCAAGGTAAAGCCACCTTAGACCAAGTAGTAGGTTTTTATAAAGAGCAGATGCCGATGTACAACTGGGCTCTTTTAAACAGCGTAGAATACGGCGATTCAATGATGAACTTTGAGCGGGAAGGCGAAAGCTGTATTGTAGTTTTGTCGCCAAAGGGAGGGAATATAACTATATCTATGTCTCTGGGTCCGAAAGCGCAATTATCCGCAGCCAAAAAGGCCAAGCGGCCGGTAAAGTAAAAAAAATTAATAAAAATACTTGACAAGTAACGGGTTATATGATAAAAGTATCAATAATTAGATCAGGGCAACAAGGCGTATTAATATAGATTGATTATTAGATTATTAACAAAAAAAGGAGGAGAAGCAAAATGAGTAAACGTTTAATCGTAATACTGGCACTTGCTTTTGTAGTCGGGCTGACTTGTGCAGCCTACGCAGAGGTGCAGAACGTCAAAGTTTCTGGAGACATGATTATGACTGGTTTTGCCAGAAACACCTTTGATTTAAAGAATGGTGGAGCTGGTGATAAGAGGAATGATAACGAAAGCAATATTATCTCTCAGATTCGTTTAAGAGTTGATGCTGATCTGACTGATAATGTCTCTACTACAGTAAGGTTAATTAACGAGAGAAGTTGGGGCAAAGAAGATAATGACTCGGATGCACAAGGAAAAACCAACATTGACCTTGATCTTGCTTATGTAACTTTAAAGGAATTTCTTTACTCTCCTTTAACGGTTACTGTAGGTCGTCAAGATATGCGTTTTGGTAATGGTTTGATCATTGGTAACGCCAGAAATTATGATACTAAGGTTTTAGGCGGCGTGCCAAGTGATTTAACTGAAAGAAAAGCCTTTGATGCTGTTAGAGCAACCTTGAATTATGATCCTCTGATTATTGATTTAGTTGCTGCTAAGATCGTAAAACATGATCCTTTAAGAAAAGAAGACACGCAATTGCTTGGTGTTAATGCGAGCTATGCTGTGAGCAAGAAAATTAACGTTGAAGGTTATTTCTTTAGTAAACGAAATAGCGATAAGACAAATACATATTCAAACGTGAAATCTGATGAGGTCTATACTTTAGGTGGTTTAGTTTCTGTAGATCCTTTAGATGGTTTAAAAACATCTTTAGAAGCTGCTTATCAGTTTGGAACCTATAATGGTGTGACTTACAATAGTGATGGTACGTATAGCAAAACGGGAGAGGATATTGCACGCAGCGCTTATGCGATTCAAGCTAAGGCTGATTACGCAATCCCCAAGTTCAAGAAATATTCACCCAGTGTAGGTTTTATGTACACCTTACTTTCGGGTAGCAAATCTCATAAACTTGCACATATATGGGATTCCATGTATTATGATCAGGCTTTGAATAACATCGCTTATGCCATAATACCTTTTAACAACCTGCAAGTCATTAATCTGATTGGTAAAGTTAAACCAATGCAGGATGTTACCTTAATCGGTAACCTCGGGTTTTATGGTAGGTCAACAAATGATTCTGCTACTATGACAGCTCCTAATGTTGACAGTAGTAATTCGAGTTACGGTAGCTACACCATGACCCAAAAGAATTATTTGGGTACTGAATTGGATTTAACTGCTACTTATGATTACACCGAAGATGTCCAATTTGGTTTAACCGCTGGTTTGTTCGCGCCTGGAAAGGCTTTTATAGACAACCACGATGCAACTCAGCTTATTGGTTCAATGAAGGTCGTATTCTAAGACAACTCATGTAAATAAAAAAGCCCTTGGGGGCTAACACCTCCGAGGGCTTTTTTATTAACTTTTATTTTTAG
>JAPLLQ010000017.1 GCA_026387485.1 Candidatus Omnitrophota bacterium
CTTAGGGTTCAATGTTGCCCCGGATGATCCGGCTAAGGATTTGGTAAATAAGGAAGGCGTAGATGTGAAAATTTATAATATTATCTATGAATTAGCCAATGATATTAAAGCGGCCATAGAAGGTATGCTTGAGCCAAAGTTAAAAAAGAATTTTCTCGGCCGGGCTGAAATTCGTAAGGTACTTAAGTTAACTAAAGCAGGAATAATTGCCGGAAGCTTTGTTACGAAAGGAAAAATCAACCGTACCTGTGTAGTTAATCTAGTGAGAAATGGCGAGGTTATCTTTGAGGGCAAGCTTTCTTCTTTAAAGCGTTTTAAGGATGATGTGCGGGAAGTAGCCGAAGGCTTTGAGTGCGGAATAAGCCTGGCTGGTTTTGACCAGATAGTCGAAGGGGATATTATCGAGGCATTTGAGATAGAGAAGATAGCCAGAAAACTATGAAAAAGAGAATCTTGAGCGGAATGCGGCCGACAGGCAGGCTTCATCTTGGCCATTTAGTCGGTGCTTTGGATAACTGGATTAAACTGCAGGATGAATACGAGTGTTTCTTTATGGTTGCAGACTGGCATGCCCTGATGAGCGAATATGAAAATACCGCTAATCTATCCGAATTCATCTTTGATAATGTGGTGGATTGGCTTGCCGCAGGCATAGACCCGGACAAATCTACCTTATTTATCCAGTCAGAAGTCCCCCAGCACTTAGATCTGTATATGATATTTTCCTGCATCACTCCTTTAGGTTTGCTTGAACGCTGCCCGACCTATAAAGAACAGATGCGCCAGATAAAAACCCGGAATTTAAATACCTATGGTTTTTTGGGATATCCGGTGCTGCAGGCAGCGGATATCTTAATTTACAAAGCCAATAAAGTCCCGGTTGGAGAGGACCAACTTCCTCATTTAGAACTTGCCCGCCAGATCGCCCGGCGTTTTAATATGCTTTATAAAAAGGATATTTTTCCCTATCCAGACGCGCTTCTGACTCAGGTGCCCAGGCTATTGGGTCTTGACGGCCGTAAGATGAGTAAGAGCTACAACAATACTATTGACCTTGGGGATTCTGGCGAAACTATCAGGCATAAAATATCCAGCATGTTTACTGACCCTAAAAGAATCAAGCTAACTGATAATGGCCATCCGGATACCTGTAATGTCTTCTCTTATTATTCGACATTTATCCCTAAGATCAAAGATGAAGTCAGCGATTGGTGCGCTAACGCTAAGTTAGGATGTACCGAATGTAAGAAGAGGCTCGCCTGCGGTTTAATTGATAAACTTAAGCCATTTCATGCGCGGCGCGAAGATTTCGCCCAAGATAAAGAAAAGATTAAGAAGATACTGGAGCAAGGAAGAGAAAAAGCAATTACCGCAGCCTCTAGGGTGTTAAAGGAAACCAGAGAAGCGTTAAATTTATGAGTTATAAGATTAGGTTAGAGATATTTGAAGGCCCTCTGGATTTACTCCTCTATTTAGTAAAAAAAGACCACCTGAATATCTACGATATCCCGATTGCCAAGGTCACTGAACAGTATTTGAGCTATTTGAATCTGATGCAGCTATTGGATCTAAATGTAGCCGGAGAGTTTCTGGTTATGGCAGCTACGCTTATGCAGATTAAATCCAAAATGCTTCTGCCTGTCGAAGAAGGAGCGGAAACTAGCGAAGAGCAGGAGGATCCGCGGGAGGAATTGGTCAGGCGGCTGCTTGAATATGAAAAATTTAAAGAGATAGCCGAGAGTCTGCGCCAGAGGGAAACAGAGCAGCGGGAAGTATTCAGGCGGCCGAAAGTTGAAATAGAAAAAGGCCCTGAAGGTAAAAAAGAGAATTATTTTGAGGCAAGTATCTTTGATCTGCTTAATGCTTTTTCCAGGGCACTAAAAGATATCCCCAAGGAAGTTTTTTATGAGGTAGTTAAGGATAAGTTCACGGTTGAGGAAGCAACCCATGAGATCCTCCACCTTTTATTAGTCCAACCAGAGGTTAAACTTTCGGAATTATTTGCTAGGGCTAAGAATAAAATGGAGATTATCGTTACATTTTTAGCGATATTGGAATTAATCCGGATGAAAGAGATTATCTGCCGCCAGAGCGATACTTTCCAAGAGATAGATATATTAAGAAATAAGGAGAATATTATACCCCATGAGCGAAGAGACCAGACAGGCATTGCTTAAAGGTAATCCTTTAGTCAATGATATTAAGGAATCAGAAGAGGATATCGTCTTAAATATATCTTTAAGGCCTAAGAAATTTTCGGAGTTTGTCGGCCATAAAGAGATTATCGATAATTTAAAGATCTCTATCCAGGCTACCAAACAAAGAAAAGAGCCGCTGGAGCATGTTTTGTTAAGCGGGCCTCCGGGTTTAGGCAAAACTTCCCTTTCCCATATTATCGCTCATGAGATGGGCGCTAAGATTACTGCTACAAGCGGCCCGGCGATTGAGCGGGCCGGAGACCTGATCGGGATATTGACTAACTTAGAGAAAGGGGATATTCTTTTTATTGACGAGATCCACCGGCTATCTAAAGTAGTTGAAGAGTTTCTTTATCCGGCAATGGAGAGTTTTCAGATTGATTTTGTAATTGATAAAGGCCCGTATGCCAAGACCATAAAATTTAACCTTAAGCCTTTTACCCTGATTGGCGCAACTACCCGCACCGGGCTTTTAGCTGCTCCCTTAAGGGGTAGATTTGGCATATTTTATAATTTAGATTTTTATAGGACAGAGGATCTGGCTAAAATCGTAAAACACTCGTTTTAGGGGTGGAAGTTGAAGATCTGGCTGCGGATGAAATTGCCCGCCGGTCGCGCGGCACGCCGCGGATCGCCAATAGGTTGCTTCGGCGCATAAGGGATTATGCTCAGGTGGCTAAGATTAGTAAAGTAAATTTAGGGATGGCGGCAAAATCCCTTGATGATTTAGGTATTGATAAGGCAGGGTTGGATGATTTGGACCGTAAGGTCTTAAGGCTGGTTTTAGAGTCTTATAAGGGAGGGCCGGTCGGCATTGAAACATTAGCTGCCAGCCTTAAGGAAGAAGTAGATACCATTGCTGATACGGTTGAGCTCTAT
>JAPLLQ010000032.1 GCA_026387485.1 Candidatus Omnitrophota bacterium
AACTCATCAACCAAAAAGATAATAGCACTAGAAGTAATACCACTGTAAAAAGAATAGTTATTTTCTTTAACGGCGCAAAGACCTCATTTGTATCAATCTCAGCCAATACTGACCACTGCATCTTAGGTATATACCTATTTGTCCCTAAAACCTCCGTCCCCCGATAATCCGCAAATATACCTGTTCTTTTTTCTATTTCCAGCGCATTCTCTCTGTTTTTATAGCGCCGGCAATTATCTAAATTCAAACTATCAATTTTCTTTTTTAAAAATGTTTCTTCTGAAAATCTGGAAGGAGTAAATATATACCCGTATTTATTCACTATATACAACTCTCCTGTCCGGCCTAACCCTGTGCTATCAGTGACTATTTTGCTTAAAGCATCTAACTTTATCCTTGAAACAACAACGCCGAGGAATTCTCCTGTTAGGCTATTAAATATAGGAGCGGAGGTAGCGATTAAAGGAATTTTTAAGGCTTCGGAAAAATAAGCATCTTTGATATAAGTATGTTTTTGGGCTCCCACAAAAAAGGCATCATCAGATTTATCCAAACCAATATCATTCTCTAATGTAGCAGCGACTATTTTACCTTTGGCATCAAGGAGCAGAAACTCATATACGTAAGGGTTAACTTCTTTTGTATTCTTAAGCCTTTTCATTGCTATTTCAAAGGCTTCCTTCTTCCGGCTGCCATCTTTAATTCCCTTTAAGAAATTTTCTAAAACTATACTCTTGGATAGCTGGGCTACCGCTAACTCAAGCATATCTAAATAGGTCTCTATATGATGCATCCGGGAGTTAATAGTAGTTTCTAATTGCATATAGATTAAATCCCGCAGCTGATTTTTAGCCACAAAATAGAAGGAACCCGTAGAAACTACGGTAATCATAGTGGCAACAAGAAGAAAAAGAAGAGTTATCTTATTGACTATTTTCATAAAGTCCCTTTAATAATGTCCGGTTAATCGCGCTTTGAGCAGATGGTATCTTGGTGATCCTTCGATTCATAAGCTTGATCTTGCTGATAGTGTTAAAGATACTGACTAACCCCTCCTGCCTTAAAGGTGTAATCTGGTCCTCGTAATTATCCCAGAAAAGACCCTCCACGGCTTTGCGGTATTCTTCGGCA
This sequence comes from Candidatus Omnitrophota bacterium, assembly GCA_026387485.1. GTDB lineage: Bacteria > Omnitrophota > Gorgyraeia > Gygaellales > Profunditerraquicolaceae > JAPLLQ01. The sequence continues at coordinate 1,132 of JAPLLQ010000032.1, forward strand.
GTGAGCTTATAATATTTGGCGATAATTTTACTGGCCTCAACAGGGTGTTCTTGGTAATACTTAACTGCCCGAAACCAGGAGCGCATTAAACCCCTAACTAACCTTGGATTACTTTTTACTAAATCCTCCCTGACATTTAAGGTGTCTATAATTATCCCGGGGTCATCTTTTGAGGAGATTAAAATATGCGCACCCGGCCGGGTTAATGCTTTTGTCAGGAAAGGTTCCCAAGTTACTACCGCATCTGCTTTTTGATCCAGAAATACTCCAGCCGCATCTTCAGATGCTACCGGCAGAACATCTATCTTATCCATCGCTATCCCTGCTTTATACAATAAAACAGAGATAAGCGTCTCTCCTACATCATCTCTGGCAAAAACTACTTTTTTCCCGACAAGATCCTTTATTTGCTTAATTTTTTCTGTCGCTACTATACCGTCAGCCCCAAAAGAATGGTCTATTTCTAAAACCGCAACTACCAGTGTATCAAGGGACCTTTTAGAAACCAGAAGATCAATTGTCCCGGCTTCAACATCAAGTATCCCTTCCTTAAAGGCTTCACGCCGGGCTGAATCAAGTTGCTCATCTATAAATACCAGCTCAATCCCTTCTTCTTTTAAGAATCCTTCATCCTGAGCCAAATATAATGGGCCGTAACCCACCCACTGCTGAAAGGCGATATTTAATTTAGTAAGTTTTTGTGCTTCAGGCTTTTTAGCACAGCCTGCACAAATTATAAATATAACTAACAAGAGTGTTAAAAAGCGCCTCAATTCCCTCTCCCTTCTAATTCGGCAATCCGAGCCTTTAGCTCTTTCATCTTTAGCTCTCTTCCCACAGTAATCCTCTGGAAACGCTCTAATTCTACTATCCTTCTTTTCAATTCCTCTTCCAGCTCTTTCTCTTTTGAAATATCACGCACAGTTGCCTGTAAGACTATTTGACCCTCTAATTCCAATCGGGTTAATAAAACTGTAGCGAAAAATTCTTCCTCGTTTTTACGCTTATGCTTCCATTCAAAATAGTACGAGCCTTCCTGTATAGCTCTTGCCATCATCTGCTTCGATTTTTCCAAAGACGAAACGCCGTCAGGCTGATATTCAGGTGATACATCCGATGGGCTCTTGCTAATGAATTCCTGCTCATTACTAAAACCAAACATTTCTATAGTAGCGGGATTCCCGGCGATAAAACCTTTTTTAAAATCAACAATCATAACTGCGTCTTTTGATGTTTCATAAAGAGCCTTATATTTTATCTCGCTATCCTGAATCCTGGCTTCTGTATTTTTGCGCTCGCTGATATCTTTGGCAATATGTACCGCGCCAATAAATTCTCCCTTTTGCTCTTTAGCCATTTTTTGCCTCTCTTCTCCTTAAAAGCATTTTAATCCGGGCAAGTAATTTATCGGCGTCAAAGGGCTTAGTAATATAATCATCCGCTCCGGCATCCAGCCCCTGAATCTCGCTCTCCTTATCCTGACGGCCGGTAAGCATGATTATCGGAATCTGGCCGGTCTCTAACCTTGACCTTAATTCCTTGACCACCTCAAAACCATTCATTTTCGGCATCGTAGCATCGGTAATAACCAGATCCGGTTTTTCTTTATTTACCCGCTCAACTGCTTCTTGGCCATCCCGGGTTAAAATTACGCTATAACCTACACTTTTTAAGCGTTTATCAAGGACCCTTAAAATATCTTCTTCGTCATCAGAGATTAGTATTTTAATCCCCACTCCGGAAGCTGCTGTAGGAATCTCAGCTTCATCCCTAATCCCGGCTATTCTTAACACCTCATCTAAAGTAATCAAGCCATCCCTGACTCTCTCCATCCCTGAACAGGCCAATGTCTTTAAGCCGCTGTTTTTTGCTTCCATTAAAATCTCATCTTCGCCCTTATTCTCGGCAACCATCCTTCTGATTTTTTCGTCAAATCTCAATATCTCAAAGATAGCAGTGCGGCCGCGGTATCCGCTAAAATCACACTCTTTACAGCCTTTGCCATGGTAAAATTTATTGATTTTTAGTCCATCAATTTGAGCCTTGAATTTACTCATCAGGTTTAAGTCCAGGGTATATTCTTCTTTGCAATGAACGCAGATTAACTTGACTAAGCGCTGAGAAATAATCAGAATTATTGAAGAGGAGATCAAATACGGCTCTAAGCCGATATCGAGCAAGCGGGTAATCGAAGCTACGGCGTTATTAGTATGCAAAGTAGAGAATACCAGATGACCGGTTAGTGAAGCCCGGAAGGCGATATCCGCGGTATCTCTATCCCTTATCTCGCCGACTAAAATAACATTGGGATCCTGCCTTAAAATACTTCTTAAGCCGGAGGCAAAAGTTACATCCTTAACCGGATTAACCTGAATCTGGCTGATACCGGAAATCAGGTATTCAACCGGATCTTCTATAGTAACTATATTTTTACTTTCGCTTTTGATGTAATTAAGAATAGCATAGAGGGTTGAGGTCTTGCCGCTTCCCGTAGGCCCGGTAACCAAAATTATCCCTTGAGACTTAATTACCGATTCTTTAAGAATACGTAATTCATCCTCCCGGAAACCGATTCTATCAAGTTCGGTCTTGGCTTCCTGCTGGTCTAATAATCTTAACTCTACCTTTTCACCGTAGAATGTGGGGATGGTGGAAATTCTTAAATCGATTTTGCGATTATTAACTACAATCTTAGCCCGGCCATCTTGGGGTTTTCTGGTCTCCGCGATATCTAACTGCGCCAAAATCTTGATCCGGGTAACCAGAGAAAGATGCAGTTTAAGCGGCACATCCATAATATTCCTTAACTCTCCGTCAATTCTATACCTTACCTTAACCGCCCTCTCCTGCGGCTCAATATGGATATCGCTGGCCTTGGCCTTTACCGCATCCCTAAAGATAAGATTGGCTAACCTGACTACCGGAACACCCTTATCCCCCAAGACGGTAGTATCAAATCTCTCTTTGCCCGGCTCATCTTCTCTAATCAACTCTATTATTGTATCATCAACCACATTCTTCAAGATATCATATACGGATTCATCAGTCTGGTAATAGGTCTCAACATACTTATTAATCTGGCTTCTAGGAGAAAGAATTGGCTCAATATTTAAATGAGTGGCTACTTTAATATCATCAAGAGCCAGGATATCCCGGGGGTCGCTCATCGCCAATACTAACGTATCGCCCTTACGCTTGACCGGAAAAACACCGTAACGCTGGGCGAGATTAAAAGGGATTAATTTTATAATATCCGGGTTAGGTGTTTGGCTGGTTAAATCAATAATCGGCATCTTAAAGATCCGGGCAGATAATTTTAAAAGCTCCTCCTCTTTGACAAAACCCATTTCAATTAATAACTCCTGAAGCGGCCTTTTTGCGCCCTCAGATTTAGCTTTGGCGTCATTAAGCTGCTCTTGAGTAACTAATCCTTCTTTAAGCAGGGCGTCAGTTAAAATTGACATAATCCTTAACTTTCCTTTTTATTTAATATATTCTGAACAGTCGTAATCAGATTATCAGCATCATAAGGTTTCTCTAAATAAGCCTCTACACCTTGATTCAAAACCTCTTTTTTAACTTCATCATTTTTCATCCCGGTAAGTACCACCACAGGAATATAAGCCTTTTGGGGATTGGAACGGATATTTTTTAATACTGATAAGCCTCCTCCGGCAGGCAGCATCAGGTCAAGGATGATCAAGTCAGGATTCTCTTTATATGTAAGCATGGTTGCCTGATAAGCATCCATAGCTACCAAAACATTAAACCCTTGGCCGGTTAAACGTTTTACCAGCACCTTAGCCGTATCCATCTCATCTTCAACTACCAAAACTAGAATTTTAGGCATCCTCTGCCTCCTTCTCTAAAAGATTTTTAGATTAAATCTCCTGCCAGTCGCTGATTGTATAACCTGAAGAGCCTTGGCCAGTAACCTGCCTTAAGGCCTCATCATAATGAACCGAGCTATTATTAGCCAGATTTACTGTCTGACCGACGATAGCGCCGTAAACCCCAACATTATTACTGACGGAAACACTTGTAGTCGGAGCATAAACTGCTCCGTAGAATTCAGTATTATTATCCAGTAAAACTCCGCTTGCTCCGCTATAAGTACTGTAAATCTGGAAATTTGCCGGAATTTTACTTATATTGTTAACGATAGCATTATTGGAGATATCTACTTTACCATCTACATAAACGGTTAGTTTTGCTCCGGAGGCAACAACAATATTTACATTATTACCGGTACTAATGGATGAACTTCCGGTAAGATAAAGATTAACTGTGCCATTTATAGTTACGGTACCATTTCCAGGAATATTGACTGAAGAATATTTGTAATTTCCTGCCGAAAGAGTCTTTGATGTTGCGGTTCCATGAGCAGGAAAGAGATCTCCGGCATTAGTCAGGCTAGTCAGGTTAGAAGGAACTACTACCGGAGTTAAAGTCACATTATTAGTATTAGTTGTCGAGCCTGAAATCTGAGTATTGCTTCCCTGGGTAATGGTACCGCTGGGGCCGGTAGAAGCATCACCGTATATACTGACATTATTGCCAATGGTTATTGCCCCGGAAGCAGAACTATTTGTCCCTATATCTCCATTAGAACCAGTATTACCAATTCCATAATCTCCCAGGGAGGAATTATAGCTATCAACTAGAGTATTAGGGGATATGCTTATACTCCCTTGGGCAAATGAAGCGTAGCTAAAAACTGAACCGCCGGTGAGGGTAACTTTTACTGAACGGGTTACCTTATTTGCCACGCTACGGCTAGGCACAGAACCAATTGAAGTTATAGTAGTATTAGCGCTGTCTATCGTAGCGTCATAATCACCAAAGCTGCCCAGTGTCCCGGAGACACATTTACTCGCGCTGCTACAGGTGCAGTTGGCGCAAGGAGTTACTGTCCCGCACTGTGAACACCCAACACAACTATTTTTATTTAATTCCCAAACTGCTTTCTGGATCCCGGCATCAGCCAACCAGAGCGCCTGATTAGATTGAAGATAATTATTGGAGATTCTGCCCTCGGAGATACTGCGTAACATAAAAGCCGCGCCCAAAACAGTCAATACCGCGATAACCATATAGGAAATTATTAAAGCTACCCCCCGTTTATTCATTCCTCAACCTCACTTTTTCGGTAAGAGAAAATGCTAATGGTTTAAGCAAGACTGTGCTAGCTGCATTAACTTGGATTTGTAAAAGATTTCCGCTTTGGGAGAATCTTAAAGAAGCAATATTAAAAGCGATTGTCCGGGTCCCGGAAAAACTTCGGATGACCTGATTATTCACTACTGAATATTGAATCCCGCTTTCATTAGGGGTATTAAAAGAGATGCTATCGCTGTCGGTTCCGGTAGTGATTGTAACCAAAGAAGCTTCTCTAGTTTCACGGGTAATCCACTGCATAGTTTGCCGGGCTTGCTGCTGCAAATCTAGCATACCTAAATCCGTAGGATAACTGACATTGGCTACATTCATTACCCCGTAGATACCAGCGATAATAAAGGAGAAAATAACCGCAACAATCAAGGCTTCAAGTAGCGTAAAACCAGCTCTGGAGGTACGTAGCTTTAGGATGTTTTTTTTGTAACGTATTGAATTGCTGAGACTTTCATCCCTGTTATTTACAATTAAGTTTTCTAAAAGATGTGACTTTTCCATCAGGGACCGATTAATGTTTCTATAGCTATACTTCTATCTTTACCACTGCGGTCTTTCCAGGTCACTGTAACAATAACATCTAATGGCTCTGTGCCACTAGCCTGAGCATCAATAGCTTCATTAGTTAAAGCAGTTAAGCCATGAGTATTTATGGCAGTGCTATTCCAATCCCAGTTTCCGGCATTAATATTGGCTTTTAAGCTGCTAAAACCCGTGGAAGCTGCTTCCCGGATATCCTCCATTACAAATTGGGTGTGGCTAGAAGCAATACTTAAGTTGCGGTTGGCTTCATTCAGGAAGGCACAATTAATAAAAAGTAAGAGTAACCCGGAGAGCGCAAAGGCAAGAATGGCAACTGCTAAAAGCAGCTCTGGAAGGGCAAATCCTTTATTTGATAGTCCTTTTTTCACAAACAATATTATAACCTAAAGCCTTGATATATCAAGAAATATCTTAATTACCTTGCTCAACTTTTCGCACACTTTCCTTATCTTCAGGAATAAGGTCGGTTTGAGAAAATTCCCGGCTCTTAGGTAAAATAATATTCAATTGGTAGGAATTATCTAAATCTATTCTGCCACTCTTAATTTTGCATTGCAATAAATGGCCCCCTGATTTTTTGTCTTTACTTAAAAAATGCAAATGGTATCTACTTGGGCAACCTGAAGCCAACTATCGTCCCATCAATATTGGTAAATTCAAATGTTGATTGAGCCTTAACTACTTCCAACAAAGGCAAGTAGGGTTTCTCCTGACGCCTTACACTGCGGGCTTTAACATACTCAAACTTCCCCTCTATTTTTATAGCATAAAGAATATTTTTATTTGGGATGAATGAATCAATAAATTTAGTTAAACCCTCAAAATCTAAAGTTTGATTTAGAAAAACTCTCCTATCAACATCAAAAAAAGTAACCGCGGCAAAAGGGGTTTTCGCTGAATCGCCGGCAAGATAGACCTTGCCATCGGATTTTACCTGATAAAATTTAGAATCCAGCTCAATCATCTCTCCGTCAAGAGCATTAAAAGTGCCGATTCCCAAATCCCCCTGTTTTTTTAAATTTTTTAGCTTAATCTCTCCCTCGTAATCCCCCTTCATCAACGCGCTAAAAATAGAAACCTGATAGATAATCTCTCTATCTGGTGCTCGAAAAGTTAAAAGCAGACTTAGCCCATAAATTAAAACAGCTAATAAGCTAAGCTTAAAGAAGACTTTAGAAATTTTCATAATTTAGAGTTTCTTTCCATAAATATAAAGCGGAACAGCTTTGTGCAATATATGGCTAAAATATGAACGCTCTCCTTGGTGCAATAGATTAAATCCGAGTTTTGAAAAAAAATCGGCTCCCTGATCAGACATCGTAGCTAAATGTACGCCCCTTACTTTTTCTTCTAAAAGATAACTCAAAAAAGCATTGATTAATTTTGAACCTATATCCAGTCCGCGGAATTCTTTCTTTATATTGATATGCAAGGTGGCCGGATATTCTCTTGTGAAATCCGGGGCTTTAAATTCACATTTAAACATACTGGCTAAAGAATTAAACATGAAAATAAGGTTTTTCTTCTTTAGAAAAACTCCCTTGGATAGCGCCTGCCAAAATAAATTAGCGCTAATTTTATCTCTAATCACTTTATCCGCAACGGCTTTATCTTTTGCTCCAATCAGGCAGCCGACAACTTCGCTGTTAACTAAAGCTACAAAACAGGAATGCGGCTCATAATCAGTAAAGTACAAAGTAAGGGCATCAGAGATAACTGCCCTACCGTCGAAGAATACTGTAGCCGGCTGGCCGATAAAAGCAGTATCGTGGAATATACTTCTTACCCCTTCTCTATCCTGAGGCTGGAATTTTCTTATATTTAGCTTAAACTCTTGCGGCATCTGTTCTCATTTTAAATTTCCGGGTAATAAAAAATACTAGAAAATAAGTAATTATTGCCAAGATAATCCCTAAGATTATGCTTCCTAAAAATAAGGTCGGATAAAGTTTAGCTACCTTCTCAAATGTAATATTCTTAAAATCGGTCCAGGCTAAAGGCGCGATATCGCCCCTAAGCACAAACCTGCCCAGTTCATAGCCTGCCCAGGTTATAAATGGCAGAGTCGGGGGAAGAGAAATATTTGTCCCTAATAAAATTGCCACTTTATTTGCCGGCCGAACTAGAATTGCGGCAACTATGACTAATACTGTGTGCAAACCATAAACCGGAAGAATAGCGATAAAGACTCCAATCGCTGTTCCCAAAGCAATCCCAGAAGGAGAACTATGCTCAAAAAGCAGCTTAAGAATAGTCTCTTTAAATTTCCCCACTAAAACTCCTTCCTACCTACCGATAGATAAGTTATTTATTTTCTTTAACTTTACGTTCTTTCATTGATAAGGTATAGGGAAAACTTTCCAATCCCTTGATCTTAACCGGAATCCTTAAGGCATCGCTAGTAATCCAGATTTCAAATTTAGGCGGAGTACTGGTAAAATGGTAGGCTTTGAACTTACCCGCCGGAACAACCACCTCCTCTATTGAGATTAATTTCACTTTAAATTCCTGAGGCAGCCTGATATCATAGGTCCAGCCAATCTCTAGATTAGGAATTTTCCGCAGTGAAAAAGGAACTAGTACTGCATTATGTATAGGGCCTTTTTTACTCTCAAAAAAATATTCCTCTGTTTTTTTACCGGCTTCAAATTTAATTATGGTCAGCTTGCCTTCGTTGGGAAAATATTCTTCAGTAATATTTTCCTTGTGGAGCCAGATATTCACATCGCGTTCTACCCGAAGCGGCAGCCCGGTATCCGCAGCACTATAGATAACTTCAGTATCACCTAAACCGGCTACATCAGTTTCAAAAATCACTAAATTTGTTTTAGTGCCTAAAAATTCTATTGCACCAAAATCTCTATATTCGCTTGTTCCAAAAGGGCTAATATCATAGATTATTGTTTCTACGGCCTCCGTTTGCGCCAGGGAATTCTTAGATAATAAAAAATAGGCTAAAAAGATTACCGCTAGAATAATTACTTTAGTAATTGGTATTTTTTTTAACATAGGTAAATTCGTTTATTTATTTTTTGATTTATAGCTTCGCCAAAATTCTATAGCTATAGGTAAAATTGAAATTAATACCACGGTTAATATAACAATGGAAAAATTCTTTTTGACCATAGGCACGTTACCAAAATAGTAACCGCCAAATACAAAAATCGTGACCCACAATAATCCTCCGGTGACATTATAAAGAAAAAACTTAAAATAACTCATCCTACCTATACCGGCGACAAAAGGGGCAAAGGTGCGCACTATCGGGACAAACCTGGCTAAAATTATAGTCTTTCCACCGTATTTCTCATAAAACTTATGGGTATGTTCAATATGCTCCTTTTTTAAAAAATGCTGGTGTTTCATCCGCA
>JAPLLQ010000103.1:0-9343 GCA_026387485.1 Candidatus Omnitrophota bacterium
TAAAATCTTAACTTCCATTTTTTGAGCCAGATTCATTATTCGACTACGTAAGTTATCATCATCCAGCTTCTTATATTTAAAAAATAAAGGGATAATAATTATCGGCATAAGTTTTGCCAAGACCACGCTAAAGAAAATCCAAAATAAGGAGATAACTACCCACCAGATATGCGGCGCGAATTTCAAAATCAAATAAAAAGCGCTGATTAAAATGAGACCAATAATATAAGATATTGCGCCGGACTTGAGCTGATCCATTATCCAATCCCGGATACCCTGATTTGAGAGAGCGAATTTATGTTCTAAGGTATATGACTGATCGAAGGTTAAGGGAAAGGTGAGAATATAACACGCGAGGAAAATTACCAAAAGATAAATCGTGACTATACCGCCTGTCCAAAATGCCAGATCCCGGGATAAACCTGTAGCAAGGAAAACTAAAAGCAGGAATAAAGTATAGGCTATCCCTATAAGGCTAAAGGTGTATTTGAGCTGGGAATATCTTTTGGCTTGATCTTGCGAAGAAGCGGGCATGATTATTCCGCGTTCTTCTCACTGGGCTTGACATTAACGAAAGTGCGCACTTTGCCGTGGCTGGTTTTCTTCTTGGTAAAATATACCTTACCGGAACAGGAAGCAAAAAGCGTGCCCAGGCCTTTAACATTAATCCCGGCTTTATAGGAATCTACGCCTCTTACCAGAATCTGTCCGGTCTTAACCGACTTGCCTTCTGAAACTTTATTGGCTTTATCTTTTTTGGGAGTTGAAAAACCACCAGTCATTTTATTACCTCCTTAATTTGCCTGCTTTTACTAGTCTGCAAATTAATCCCGAGTCCCGCATCTTGCGGGACGAGGGATCTATCTAAAATAATATTGGAAAATTATATTACCACAGAATAGTTAGCTAAGCAAGACTTCTTCGCCTTTAGAAGGAATATATACATCCAGGCCTTTTTGGGAGAGGGTATTGCGTAATTCTTCGGCTTGCATTTCTTCGCCATGCACCAGAAAGATACGTTTTAAAGGAAGGCAGGATGAAACATAATCTACCAGTTCATTTTTATCAGCATGCCCGGACATAGCATTGATGATTACCACCTCAGCATTAAGTTCATATTCTACTCCGAATATGCGTACAAACTTCTCTCTATCTACTATCTTTCTTCCTAAGGTATTCTTAGCCATATACCCGACAACCAGAACCATATTCCGGGAATCCTCAATATTATTCTGCAAATGGTGGAGTATCCTCCCGGATTCGCACATCCCGCTGCCAGCAATAATAATCATTGGCCGCTTATCGGTATTAAGGCCCTTAGATTCATTCTGCTCGCGGATAAACCTTAAATTTAATAAGCCAAAAGGACTCTCTCCTCTGTTAATCGCCTGCCGGGTTTTTTCATCAAGATAATCAAGATGGTACTCAAACACTTCGGTTATATTCGTAGCCAGAGGGCTATCCACATATATCGGCACAGCAGGAATCAATTTTTCTTTTAAGAGCTCATTTAAAAAATAAATCACTTCCTGAGTGCGCTCCAGGGTAAATGAAGGAATAAGCACCTTGCCTCCCCTTCTTAATGTCCGGCTGATTGCTTCCCTTAATTTAGACTGGGCTTCTTCAATAGGGGTATGCAGCCTACCGCCATAAGTACTCTCTAAAATTAAATAATCAAGGCCTTTGGGAGCGACCGGATTATTTAGTAGGGGCAAATTTTTCCGGCCTAAATCTACGGCATAACCTAAGCGGATATTACCTGCATTATCCTTGATATCTAAAACAATTACACTTGAGCCCAAGATATGCCCGGCATCTACAAGGGTAACGTAGATATTCTTAGCCACGCAAAATTTCTGGTTATAAGATATCGAACGAAAGATCTTGGTCGCCCGGCTGGCTTCTTTTTTAGTATACAAAGGCTTTCTTAAGGGTAGCCCCATTCTTTTATTAATTTTATTCACGTACCTGACATCCTCTTCCTGAATCTTCCCTGAATCTTCAAGCATAAGGCCGGCGAGGTCTTTGGTTGCGGCAGTTGCGTATATCTTACAACGTAAACCTTTTTTAATTAAGTTTGGTATATTGCCACAGTGATCAATATGGGCATGGGATAATACCATCGCATTGATCAAGCGGGGGTTATATTGGAAAGTTGTATTTATTTCATAGGACTCATCGCGGTGGCCCTGAAAGAGCCCGGCATCAAGCAGGACTTCGGTTTTTCCGGCTATAATCATATGGCTTGAGCCGGTAACCGTGCGCACCCCTCCTAAGAATCTTATAGATATTGACATAGGTAAACTACTCTTTAGAACTAACCTTAAAAACTGCTAATCCCATTAATATAATGTATACTAAACTAAACAGAAAAAATGTTTTATGGCTTAAGAAATATTCGGCTAAGACAGCGGGGTGAGTTACAACGCTTTGGCCTACGGCATAAAGTATGAACTGAATCCAGAATATCTTAACCGGTGAGCCAAGGATTACCGCCAGAATATACCTTTTAAAACTAATCCGGGTAAGGCCAGCGGCTAAATCCATAAATCTATAAGGTATAAGCGGCGCGGCGCGAAAGATGAAAAGCCAGAAAAAATTTATCCGGCCTAACTTAGCATCCAGATATTGATATTTCTTAGAAACCTGCTTCTCTACATAAGCCCTTCCTAAAAGGCGAGCCATATAGAATAATATAAAAGCATTGATGGTTTCGGCAATACAGATAAGCAGAGCGCTTAAGAAAGGCCCGAACAAAAGCGCGCCACTAATCCAGAAGAAATCTTTAGAGAAAAATATGAAAAAGGTAATCACTACATAGAGGACAACATAGAGTATACTACTAAGAACCAGGGGGAATTTGGATAATGCGCTCTGAATCGCAGGAATATTTAAGGGAATATAGCGGCCTAAATACCAGAAGAGCAACAGCCCGATAATCAAAATCAGGAATCCCAGCTCGCGCTTATATTTTTTAACCGGCATTTAGGTTACAAAGAGGTTGCGGGAAGAGAATTTTCCATCTGTAGTCAGGTTTACCCCTAGCCTTTTTAAACCTACTTCATCTCCAGGAGTAGGGATATGGGTCATATGCACTTCGCAACCTCTTAGGGTTATAAGCCTCTGCATAGCTAATTCCGCGGTGTGATTGGTAGTCGCGCTGATAGAAAGGGCGATCAGGGTTTCCTCTAAATCTAAACTCTCCGAATCAGTATCGAGCATCCCTTCTTTAAGCTTAGCTATTTGATTAATAATATGAGGAGAAAGGAGGAGTATTTCATCAGGTATATTAGCCAATACCTTAACCGCGTTTAAGATCAGGCTTGAGGCAGCATGCATAAGCTGAGAGTTTTTTCCGGTAATAATCCGGCTGTCGCTTAACTGGATTGCCGAACCGCAGAATATTCCGGCATTACCTTTGCCCTTACCCTCTGCTTCCTCGGCTGCTTTTCTGGCTACTTCCACGACCGGCCTATCCGTAATCTTTACCCCTAATTCTTCCATTCAGTTTTATCATCGACAATACCGAAACCAGCCCGGTTAACCCCCATATCCGTAGGAGAATTATACATAGGTAAAGTCACATTTTTATCAAATATCCGGCTTAAGATTAACTTCAAAATAGGAAAACTCTCTACATCGCGGTTATAATTTATCGAGGTCTTATTATATTTATTCAGGTGAAAAGGGTCCACAAGATTAAAATCCTGTATATCCGCGGTAGCTGCCTCATAAGCCAGATTTAATGGATGTTTAAGCGGGAGGTTCCAAATTGGAAAGGTTTCGAATTTAGCATAGCCGGCATTTACACCGCGTTTATGCTCATGGTAAAGCTGGGAAAGGCAGGTCGAAAGCTTGCCGCTGTTTGGCCCGGGAGCAGTAACTACGCAGATAGGATTTTTGGTTTCGATAAATTCGTTTCGGCCAAATCCCTTCTCGCTGACGATAGCATCGACATCCGCAGGATAACCATCTATCGGGTAGTGCAGGTATACCTTTACCCCCCGGCGCTCCAATTTATTCTTAAAGATTACTGCGGATGATTGATTAGCAAAACGGGTAATTACTACCGCTAATATATCCAAACCCCATTTCCTTAGGTCATCAATCAGTTTTAGCGTAGCCGCATCATAAGTAATACCAAAATCACCGCGCACCCTTCCTTTCTCTATATCGCCGGCATAAATACATAGGACTATATCTAACTTATCTTTTAGCGATTGTAAAAGCCTGATCTTGACATTAGGGTCATATCCGGGAAGGACCCGGGCAGCATGGTAATCAAAGCAGAGCTTGCCTCCAAACTCAAGGTAAAGTTTATTGCCAAACTTTTTTACCCGGTCAACGATGGCCTGGGTCTGTTCCTTAAGGTATTTCTCATTATCAAAACCGGTTTTACTCATTATCGCCTTTCTTTTTTAAACAATCACCTCAAAAGCAAGGTGATTCCGTTATGTAGGACTTCCAAAAATCCTTCTCTTTTTATATCTAGCTTGATTAATTTTCCCGAGGCTTCTTTAATATGCACTTTTCCGGTAAGGGTATTAGTAAACATAGGCGCGTGGTTTGCCAGCACTCCTAAGTAACCTAAATAAGCCGGGGCAATCAAAGATACGGCCCTGCCCGAATATATCTTCTCTTCTGGGCTGATTATACTCACTGAAAAATCTTTAGCCATTTTTATTTATCGCTACTCTCCATCTTTAGCCGCTCTGCTTTTTCCACTGCTTCTTCAATGGCGCCTACCATATAAAAGGCCTGTTCCGGCAAATGGTCAAGCTCTCCTTCAAAGATCATCCTTAAGCCTTTGATGGTATCTTCTAATTTCACGTATCTTCCTTTGATACCGGTAAAGGCTTCGGCTACAAAGAAAGGCTGGGAGAAGAATCTTTGGATCTTTCTTGCCCGGGAAACAATAAGTTTATCCTCATCGGATAACTCATCTACGCCTAATATGGAAATGATATCTCGTAAATCCTTATAGCGCTGAAGAACCTTCTGAACATTACTGGCAACATTACAATGCTCCTCACCTAAAATCCCGGGGTCCATAATCCGGGAGGTAGAATCCAAAGGATCAACTGCCGGATAAATACCCAGCTCAGCAATCTGACGCGATAAAACTATTTTTGCATCAAGATGGGAAAATACCGCTGCCGGAGCAGGATCAGTTAAATCATCTGCCGGAACATATACCGCCTGTATTGAAGTAATTGCACCATTTCTGGTCGAAGCGATTCTTTCTTCTAGTAACGCAACTTCAGTAGAAAGATTCGGCTGATAACCGACTGCCGAGGGCATCCGGCCAAGCAGGGTAGACACCTCTGAACCTGCCTGTATATACCTAAAAACATTATCGATAAATAAAAGCACGTCTTTTCTTTCTTCGTCCCGAAAGTATTCTGCCATAGTCAAAGCGGATAAGCCCACCCGAAGCCGGGCTCCCGGAGGCTCATTCATCTGGCCAAAAACTAGCGCGCTGTTTTTAACTACTCCGGACTCATTTAACTCCCGCCAGAGTTCATTACCTTCTCTAGTGCGTTCGCCTATGCCGGCAAAAACCGAAACTCCACCATGTTCAGTAGCGATTGTGCGGATTAATTCCATCACAATAACGGTTTTACCTACTCCTGCTCCGCCGAATAAACCTACTTTTCCGCCACGCGGGATTGGGGCTAATAAATCTATCACCTTAAGCCCGGTTTCAAGTAAAGAAGATATTGGCAGCTGCTCCTGAAAATTCGGGGACTGCCGGTGTATCGGAGAACGTACCTCTGGATTGGGAAGATCTCCTTTACCGTCTATGGGCTCGCCTAAAAGATTAAATATCCTGCCTAAGGTTTGTTTTCCGATAGGCACAGTAATCGGGCCTTCTAAATCCCGGGCTTTCATACCACGCACCAAGCCATCAGTAGGGCCTAAAGCAATACAGCGGACAGTGCTATTGCCGATATCCTGAGAGACCTCTAAAGTAAGATTAATCCCGCGCTCTTTATCTTCCACTTTAATCGCGTTTAGAAGTTGCGGCCCTTCATTCTCGGGAAATTTAATATCTACGCTCGGGCCAATAACCTGTATGATCTGGCCATCTGCCATATGAATTATCCTTTCAATGCCTCGGCGCTGGATATAATCTCTAAAATCTCTCGGGTAATATTTGCCTGACGCACCTTATTCCTCAACAAGACTAACTTTCCTAAAAGCTCTTCGGCATTATCAGTTGCCTTTTTCATCGCTACTGCCCGGGAGGCGTGCTCTGAAGTAAATGCCTCTAAAATCACTAAGCGCATCTTTGTAGAAATATACTCAGGGATCAATTTTTCTAAAATTCCCTTTATATCCGGCTCAAAAATATAATCTATTTTTTGCTCTTCTTGAGGCTTAATCTCTAAAAATTTGACAACCGTTGGTTTTAAAACCGCGGCATTATAAAAATAAGTATAGGCCAGATAAACTTCATCTGCCTCGCCACTAAGAAAAATATCGCATAACTTAGTAGTAATTTCATCGGAAATTTTAAGGGAATATCTTCCGTTTAATCCGATATAAGAATACAGGATTGAGAAACCCCGGTTCTTAAAATAGCTAAAACCTTTTTTTCCGATAACTACTAATTTTACCTTTTCTCTTCTAGTCTTGCGGATAAACTCCTCTGCCGCACGGATAACATTATTATTATAAACACTGCATAGGCCATTATCCGAGGTAAATACGCATAAGAGCGTATTTTTTACAGGCTCTCTTCTGGCTAAAAACGGGTTTTTAATATCCTCTCTTCCCTGAATAAGACGATAAAAAAGAGATTCTAATTTAAGGGCAAACGGCCTAAGGTTAGATAGAGTCCCGCTCATCCGGTTTAGTTTATTCACCGCAATCATCTCCATTGCCGAAGTAACCTTGCGGGTGCTAGTAATACTGCGGATCCTGTTTTTTATCTGCTTTAGTGTCTGAACCATCAGCTAGATTTCTTAAAATTATCTTTAAAAGAAATAATAACGCTATCTAACTTATCAATTAAATCCTTAGTCAGTTCTTTAATCTCAGAAATCTCTTTCTCTAAACCCCTTTGGTATTCGGATATATATTTTAAAAAGCTGGTTTCGAATTCTTTGATTCTATTAATCTCTATGTCATCAAGGAAACCGCTAGTAGCGCAATAAATAATCATCACCTGTTTGGCAATAGGCATCGGTTTAAACTGGCCTTGTTTTAAAATCTCTACCACTCTCTCTCCCCGGGAAAGTTGTGATTGTGTGGTTTTATCCAATTCCGTGCCAAATTGAGTAAAAGAAACCAGTTCCCGGTATTGGGCTAAATCCAAGCGCAGTTTTCCGGCTACCTGGCGCATGGCTTTACTCTGAGCCTTTCCGCCTACCCGGGAAACAGATAAACCGACATTGATCGCCGGACGCACACCGGCATAAAATAAATCATTCTCTAAATAAATCTGACCGTCAGTAATTGAAATAACGTTAGTCGGAATGTAACTGGTTATATCTCCGGCTTGGGTCTCAATTATCGGGATAGCGGTGAGTGAACCGGCGCCTAATTCATCATTCAACTTGGCTGCCCTCTCCAGTAGCCGGGCATGTAGATAAAATACATCCCCCGGATAAGCCTCTCTTCCCGGCGGACGCCTTAACAATAGAGACAACTGCCGGTAGGCCTGGGCATGCTTAGATAGATCATCATAGACAACTAAGGCGTGTTTTCCCGAATACATAAATTCCTCGCCTATTGCGCAGGCAGAGTAAGGCGCTATATATTGCAGGGATGCCGAAGCCCGGCTGGAGGAACTGACAATAGTAGTATATTCCATCGCCCCGTACTTCTCTAGTGTCTCAGCTACAGCGACAATGCTGGACATCTTCTGGCCTATCCCGACATAAATACAATAAACCCCTTTCCCCTTCTGGTTAATTATCGTATCAATGGCAATGGCGGTCTTACCGGTCTGGCGGTCTCCAATTAATAATTCGCGTTGTCCGCGGCCTATAGGTATCATTGAATCAATAGCCTTAATACCTGTTTCTAAAGATTCATTCACCGGCTGCCGGTGGACCACATTAGGCGCCTCTGCTTCAATAGCCCGGAATTTATCCGTATTTAAGGGACCTTTGCCGTCTATGGGTTTGCCTAACGCGCTGACTACCCGGCCAACTAAAGCTTCCCCTACCGGAACCTGGATAATCTTTCCTGTCCTCTTGACAATATCGCCCTCTCTGATTGCCTGATCAGGATTATCCGTACCGAAGATGACTATACCTACGCTATCCTCTTCAAGGTTAAGCACCATTCCCATGATATTATTAGGAAACTGGACCAGTTCTCCAACCATAACATCATCAAGGCCATAGGCCCGGGCAATGGTATCTCCGACCTGAATAACCGTGCCAATGGACTCAACCCGGATGCGGGTACGGTATTTTTCCAGCTCTTTTTTGATTATTGAAGTTACTTCTTCTGGTTTTAGCCCCATATTAAACCTTAATTGCCATTAGCTTCTCTCCTAATTCGTCAAGCTGCTTTCTTACTGAACCGTCAATGATGGTATTGCCGACCACCACCTGTACCCCACCAAGTAAACTAGGGTCTAAATCTATGTAAAATTTTAATTTTTTCTTAAGTTTTCTCTCTAACCTTTCCTCAATCTCTCTAATTAGTTTTAAATCTAAAGGGAATGCCGTCTTTAATAAAGCCTCTTCTTCCCGGCCGTGGGAATAAGTTAATCTAAGATACTCCATAATACCAAGAAGTTTATCTATCCGGCCCTTCTCAAGGAGTAATTTTAATAACTGCCTTACTTCAAGCGAAAAACCTTCGGCTAAAACCCGGTCAATAAAATCACACTTCTCGCTAAATGGCACAGCCGGGCCATGAAGGAGTTCGAGAAAATCCGGGTTCTCGTTAATCACCACATTTTTTAAGTTCTTTAGTTCGCCAAGGACTTTTTCCAAACCACTCCCTTCGCGGGCAAATCCGGCAAAGGCCTCAGCGTAGCGTTTAACAATAATTCTATCTCTCATAGCGTATTAATTGTTTTAAGGAAATTATCCACCAATCTTCTATCGCCCTCTTCGGTTAACTTCTCCTGAATGATATTCTCAGTGGCTTTCAGGGTCAAATCAATTATCTCATCTTTTAATTCTTCTTTGGCTTTAGCCAATTCATGCCTGACACTTTTTCTAGCGGCCTCAATTATATCCTGGGCCTCTTCAAAGGCCTTTTTTCTTATCTCTGCGGTAATCTCCCTGCCCTCTGAATGCGCTTCCTGGATTACAGCTTTGGCCTTACTAGCTGCCTGGGCTAAATTATCTTCGTATTCACGCCTTATCCTGGCTAT
>JAPLLQ010000103.1:9397-13486 GCA_026387485.1 Candidatus Omnitrophota bacterium
GAATCTTTTTCCAGAGAAAAATCCGTAAAAGAAAAAACAAAATAAGAAAACTGATTATCTGCGCGATAACTTCATTAGCGCTTAACAACTTTAGGAGTTCCATATTTTATTAAACTCTCTATTAAAGTTTGCCTACTAAAACAAAAGCAAAAACCAAGACATAAATAGTCAGGGCTTCGATAAATGCACAGCCGGTAGCCATATTAATTAATATCTTGGTAGCTGCCTCAGGCTGCCTGCCGGTAGCATCCATTGCCGAAGAGACTACTTTGCCTAAACTTATCGCTGAGCCAAACGCAGCTATGGCCAACCCTAAGGGCATGGCAAATGCTAAAACTACTTTGTAATCCATCTTTATGCCTCCTTTGTTATTCCTTCTTCTTCGTGGGTTATTATCAAAGCAAAATATATCGTGCTTAAAAGGCTAAATACCAAAGCCTGAATAACCGAAGCTATGATTACTAAAAGGCTGCTAAATACTAATAGCGGCACCCCTTTTATCCCAAAACCGGCTAACACCCCTAAAAGCATATCATCTCCCCAGATATTGCTTCTTAAACGTAAAGATAAACTCAACGGCTTAACCAGCTCGGAGACAATATGCAAGATAAAAAGCATGATTGGGATAAAAACCGAAAAAGCCACAATCCCCCTTGGTTTGCCAAACATATGGTCGAGGTAACCTAAAAAGCCCATTTCGCGGATACCCGAATATTGAACATAAATAAAAACACACAGCGCCAATCCAAGAGTAGTTGACCAGCTGGAGGTAGATGATTTCATAAAAGGAACCAGGCCGATTAGATTCATAGAAAGTATATAGATAAAAAGCGTGCCGATAAAAGGAACATATCTCCTCCCTTTCTGGCCTAATATTCCACAGACAAAATCATCAATCAGTTCGACGCAGAATTCCAGGCCATTCTGGAGCCTGGCAGGAACCATTTTTTTCTTGCGGGAGGCTAAATAAGTAATCAGCACGAGAATGAAAACAATAATCAGGGAGAAGATAACATTTTCCCAAAGAATAAGCTTTTTCGCCCAAGAAAAATTAGGAAATCCTTCTGCCAGAAGAGTGACTAGATTCGGCAACTCCGGTCGCATAATTTGACTACCCCCATAACTATAAAAAGCGGAAGTAAACCTATGAGCAGGCTCTCTACAGGAAATACCCGCGAAATTAATATTCCTATGCCAACTAAATAAAGCAGAGGAAATTTCAGCATCAGAAAAACCCTTAAGCCTGCCTTTGATTGCTTAAACATGGCGATCTTGAGTAACTTAACAGTAAGCAACAGGTTTATCACAGACCATACACCAGCAACTATAAAACCTCCGGCCCAGCTTAACTTTCCCCAACCTATTAATGCTATGGCTACTACAATTATCAGAATTACGGTGGCCTTAACTGACCTTCGAAGAAACTCTTGCATAATTATTTTTGGTTAATCCTTACGACTAAGCGGATTATCCTTATTGTCTCGATTAAACCGGCTATAAGCCCTGTCACAACAAAAGCTAAAATCATAAGATGGCTTAACTTAAATTTAACTACCAGGTAATCACCTAAGAAATATCCGCTTAGTGGCCCGGCAACTAGCACTAAAGGGATAAATGAGATCATCCCGGCAATCTTAAGGCGCTGGTAAAATTCTTTTTTGTTAATCATAAAGAAAAAAGCGCCTTTACCTTGCCTCTGGTTAAAGGACGCTTTCTCAAGTTAATGGTTCGACTCCGCTCACCATTAACACTGAGAGCGACAAGCCCTTTCCCGCCTTCGGCGGAACGGCTCTGACTCCCCGATGGCAAGCATTGGGGCTTGTCGCCGAATGTGTCAAATAAAATCCCCATGTATATCTATATTACTATTTATTTTTCCTTTGTCAAATTCTTTCCGATTCTTTAAAATTCCGGCGAAAATTAGACTCTTATCGGTAATATGACAAAGGGAATTCCTTCGCGGTATAGCCTTTTTTGCATCGCGAAAACCGTATAGTTGTGCAGGAAACGCACCACAAAAGAATCTTTAGGAAAGATCAGCTGGCCTCCGAAGAATATCGCGTTGGGGAAACGCTCGATAATCTGCGGGGCAATTCTGGCAGCTTCATCCACAGGATCAACACTAAGCGCGCTAAAACCCTCAGCGTAAAAACCCTGTTTCTGCATAAAATTTACATAACGCTTGATATCGCTATGCACTTCTTGATTAAGCCGGTCAACTTCATTCACCCCTTTAAAATTACCGGCATCGACTACGCCGATTTCCACAAAAACAAAATTCTTAAAAGTGCCTCCGAATAACCTGATTACCCCGAATAAAGTATGCAGACCCATTCCGTTAAAACCGCTCACCAATAACACCGCGGTCTTGGCTTTAGGATCAGGCTGCACCGGAGCTTTAATGCCGGGGAGAACATGAGGAAAAACTCCATTACCATTAGACTCAGCAGCAATAACCAGGCTGTTCAAACGATGCAAAATTTGGGCAGTTTTATAATAATGCCTGCGAATAAGCATAGCCAAGATTACCAATGCTCCGGTAATAAGTAGAGTAATCCAACCACCCTCATTGAACTTAAATATAATCATAAAGATAAGTATTGAAGCCGTGAGCAGCAGCCCTATACCATTGATCAAAAGTTTTCTGAACCATCTTTTAACCTGAACCCGGTAAAGCCACCAGTGGCGAACCATGCCTAATTGTGAAAGAACAAAGGTAATAAAAACATTGATGCTATAAAGGACAACCAGAAAACGCACTGACCCATGAGCAATAAGCATCAGGAAAAGAGCCAGGCCACCCATAATCAGAATACCATTCTGGGTCACTAATCTGTCGCTTAAGGTTGAAAACCGCGTCGGAAACCAGCGGTCCTTGGCCATATTTGCCAGGACTCTCGGGCCATCGAGGAAACCAGCCTGGGCTCCCACAAAAAGAAGCATGGCCTCTGCAATCAGGGTGATAAAAACGAAGACAAGCGCGGTATTCTTATTCCAAAATTTTGTTGCTTCTTCAAAGAGGATAGCATTTAAAGTCTTTCCGGCCTGCGGGGTAATTTGAAATAAAATATAGCCCAACATTAAACCCATAACCACAAAAGCTAGAGAAATTGCCATATAGCGCATCGTATGTTTAGCGGTCTGGGCCTTGGGTTCGCGTAAAACCGGAATACCATTACTGACAGCTTCTATGCCTGTGTATGTACCAGCTCCCATGCTATAAGCGCGCAGAACCAGAAAAATCATTCCCCAAAGCCCTAACTCTGAAAACGAGCTATGTATATCGGTTTTAGTGGCCAAGGCTACTTGAGTTAAATTCGGTAAATGAGTAAAGATAGCGTAGCCAATAATAAAAACATGGGTCACTAAGAACGCGATAAAAATCGGGGCTAGAAACAAAATTGATTCTTTTACTCCGCGCATATTTAAAACCATCATTGCTATCACTACAAGGAGGGCGAATTGCAAACGGTATACATGCCAGGGTAAAGGCAAGAGAGAGAATACAGCATCTGCGCCAGCAGCAATAGAAACAGTAATCGTCAACACATAATCAATCAGCAGCGCGCATCCAGAGACCATCCCTGTAGTAGGAGATAAGAGCTTACTGGCAACTAAATATCCTCCTCCCCCGGTAGGAAAAAGTTCAACGATCTGCGAATAGCTGGCGCTAATCACAAAAATAGTCAGCACTGTACCGATAGCCACAAAAATACTTAAATAGGGGTGGGTTCCAAGAGCTAAAAACGCCTCTTGAGGGCCGTAACAAGATGAAGAGAGTCCATCCGCACCCAAACCGATCCAGGCAAAAAAGGCAATCAGGGAGATCTTATGAAAGATACCCCGGTCCTCTAGATCGCGCGACTTACCGATAACTAAATTTTTAATCCTTTTAATTAAAGACATTAAAAACCTGACTCTCCTTTTCTCTGCCTAAAGCTCAATGCCCCGTGCTTAGAATAAATAATAGCACCGCCGATTAATAATGTACAGACTAAAATGGCAACAATCACCCTGGGGTCAGTCCTGTGATAATGAATTAATATAGGCGCGGCCAATAAAGAAACTAAGTTAATAACCTTAATCATC
>JAPLLQ010000081.1 GCA_026387485.1 Candidatus Omnitrophota bacterium
AAGAGGCGCAACTTGGGCTTGCATCTTTAATTGCTGTTTTTTCCTTCGTTCAGCTTCCTTCTCTTTTGGCGCCTTAGGCCGGGCCACTTCAACATTAAGCACCCGTCCCATAAAATCTTTGGCATTCAAACCAGCTATCGCGGCCTTAGCTTCTTCTTCATCAGGCATCTGGATAAAACCAAACCCTCGCGACTTAACTCCCTTTTTCTCCTTCACGATCTCAACTAAAGCTACATTTCCAAAAGCTGCGAATGCCCTTCTCAGATCTTCTTCGCTAGCCTCAAATAATAAATTACCCACAAAGATATTCATTATAATTTCCTATTCTTTTACTTCTTTGATAGTTAATTTTCGCCTAGTCACTGTTATTTATTATAACTTTTTAAATAGAAATCCCAAGCCCTAATTATGCCTGGGATCTCTACAACCTACTTAATAAAACATTAAAGATTATTTACGGTTTCTCTACTGAAATCGCTACTGACTCCGTTACATGGGCTACTGCTTCATCGCCTACTTTTATTTGGTCAAACTTTTTTACCTGATCAGAAACCTTATAAGTAACCTCGTTACCCTCAGACCCCTTAAGCGTAACTGTCCGAGCTGCGTAATCAATGGCCATGACTTCTCCGGGTTTAGCCAGTGTAACCACATCCATCTCTTCAACCTCAGGGACTTCGCTAGATTTACGTAGATACAGCGCGACTGACTCATAATAGTTAATTACTATTTTGTCGCCCTTTATAATCTGGTCAAAATTCTTGGCTTCCGGGCCTACTTTTACCGCTACTGTATTGCCCCTGGGGCCTGTAACCGTGATTATACGATTCACATAATCAATATCATTAACTACTGCCGTGACAGTCGCGCTTTCACTTAATGAGATACTTGGTTTAGTATCTGATGTAACAGCTGCGGTGCTCGGCTTGCTAGCTGACGTAACAGCATCTTCAGCTTGAGCTAAAAATGAAAAACTACAAACTAAAACTACAGCCATCGCCAATACTACTAACTTCTTCATCCTAAGCCTCCTCTGTTGTTAAAAATGGATTAAAATTAGTTCGCTATTTCTTTCGCATTATACTACTTTTTAATTATTTTGAAAGAATTAAAATTCTTATCGCTTTTACAGCCGCTATTTGAAACCTGAATTAAAGACCAGGTATAAACCTGTCCATCGCTGAATAAATCTGCTTTAACCTGAATTGAAGATTCACTTGCCTTTATTTCTTCTTTATAGACCAGGCCCGCGGCATACATATTATACCCTTTATAGATCCGGAATATAAAGTGATCTGCCTCAAAAAAATTACTCCGCCATCTGAATTCTAAAAAATCTTTTCCGGTTAATATTACTTCATCAGTTATGGGATAGAGTAACCTTGGCTCCGGTGGAGCATTAAAAGACCCCTCAAACTGGCCGAACCTAATATCGCTGGCAAAACCAGACAAGGCCAAGCATAAAATAAAACTTACCACTATTAACGCTATTCTTTTCTTTCCCATAACTCTATTTTTTTAATTTAACGATAATTGCCGAAACTAAGCGGAATGGAAAAATTTAAACCTTTTAAATGCACGATAACTGCCTGCAATTCATCCTTCTTAGCTGAACTGACTTTGATTTTTTCCCCTTCAATCTGAGTCTGCACCTTTAAACCCAAACCCTTGATAATCCCGGTCAGTTCCTTAGCCTTTTCTTTATTAATCCCCATACATATCTCCACCTTTTGGCGAAGATAACCTTCAAAAGCCTTTTCCGGCTCATTAAATTTAAGCGACTTAAGCGAAATCCCTCTTTTAGCCATCCGGGTAGCCAATATATCAGTAAGGGCCCTTAATTTGAAATCATCATCGGCAACCAGAGTAACCAACTTCTCTTCCCGGTCGTAAGCGATTGAAGCCTTGCTATCTTTAAAATCGTAGCGCTGAGCCAGCTCTTTATTTGCCTGGTTCACCGCGTTATCCATCTCCTGCAGGTCTACCTCTGAAATAATATCAAATGAAAAACTTGCCATATTCAATCCCCCCTAAAAACCCTAACCTAACTTCCCTCCTCAAAATAGGCGCAGCCTTTAAAAGGCAGGTTTGGCCTAAGATCGCGAATCGGTACACAGGCAAAAAGAACTCCGGAGAGAGTCTTCTGCATTCCTACCCGCTTATCGTAAATACTGCAATAGTACTTTC
>JAPLLQ010000098.1:0-4075 GCA_026387485.1 Candidatus Omnitrophota bacterium
AATTCCGGCTGGCGGTCAGCACGCAGGTCTTCATCACGAAAGCATTTGGCGATCTGATAATACCTTTCAATACCCGCAACCATTAAAATCTGTTTGAATAATTGCGGGGATTGAGGAAGGGCATAGAATTGTCCGGGGTTAAGCCGGGAAGGAACCAGATAATCTCGAGCGCCTTCCGGAGTAGACTTAGTAAGGATCGGGGTTTCACATTCAATAAAATCCTTACCATCTAAATAGGCCCGAATAACTTTATAAAGCCGGCTTCTTAAAATGAGATTTTTAAATACCTTATCCCTCCTTAAATCCAGATAACGGTATTTAAGCCTTGCGTCCTCGGTAATATTCGAGTCATCGGATATCTCAAATAACGGGGTCTCGCTGGGATTTAGAATTTCCAAACTTTCCGCCAATACCTCGATCTCTCCGGTTGATAATTTAGGATTTATCGTGCCTTGCGGCCGCTTATTTACTTTTCCTTTAAGCTTGATTACAAATTCACTCCTTAAACCTCCAGCTGCCTCATAAGCGTTTCCTGATTCCTTAGGAATAAAAACAACCTGGGTAAAACCATACCTGTCCCGGATATCAATAAAAATAAGCTTACCGTGGTCGCGCCTCCTGGCTACCCACCCGCAAAGCACTACCTCCTTACCCACATCATTATTATTCAGCTCTCCACAGGTATGCGTCCTTAACATTTTAATTCCTCAATCAGCTTATCCTGCTTTATTTCTTTTTGTTCTCCTGAACGCATATTTTTTAAAGTGACTACGCCTTTTTTTAGCTCATCTTCTCCAATAATCAAAACAAACTTTGCTTTTAAATCATTTGCCAGGCGCATTGCCCCTTTTAAGGACTTACCCTCGTAATCTGTATCCGCGGCAATATTATTTTTACGTAAAGTGTTAAGAATTTTTATTCCTTCTTCTTTAGCTTCCTCTCCTAAACTAATCAGATAAACCAAATCATTACTGCGGACTGTAGCCTGCGGACTTTGGACTAATAATAATCTTTCTACTCCAAAGGCAAAACCGATCGCCCCTAAATCCGAGCCGCCTAATTCCTTAACCAAATTATTATACCTTCCCCCTGCGCCTAGCGCGTCTTGAGCGCCTAAACCATCATGTGAAATCTCAAAAACAGTTCCCGTATAATAATCCAAACCGCGCACCAGTCTTGGGCTATTTTCATAACTAACATTTAGAGAATCCAGGCTAGCTTTGACTTTAGTAAAGTGATCTTTACAATCCTGGCAAAGGTGTTCATCACGGATATCTAACCCAGCAATCTCTTCTCTGCAGGGTCCATTTTTACAGTCAAGTATCCTTAAAGGGTTACCCTTGAATCTATTTTTACAATTAGCGCAAAGTTTTCCTAATTTTTCTTTTAAGGCTTTCTGCAATATTGCTCCCAGCCTCTTCTTATCTAAAGAACAACCTAAAGAATTAATTTTAATCTTATAGCCGGATATAGAAAAATCCCGCAATAAAGTATCGGCTAAAGATATGACTTCCGCATCTAAAGCTGGCTCAGAAGAACCTATGACTTCACAGCCGATATGATGAAACTGCCTTAACCTTCCTTTTTGCGGACGCTCTAACCTAAACATCGGACCGATGTAATAAAATTTACTGAAAGTGCTGGTTTTATCTATATTGTTTTCGATATAGGCGCGGACAACCGAGGCTGTGGCTTCGGGGCGTAAACAATAATTATCTTCTTTGTTCTTGATGATAAACATCTGCTTCTGGACAATCTCGGTGGCTTTGCCCAGGGAGCGGTTAAATAAAGATTCTTCTTCGATTAATGGCGTTCGTATCTCCTGAAAATTATAAAGCCGAAAAGTATTACGGGTTATCTCTTCGATCTTCTGCCAGAGGCTAGATTCTGAGGGTAAAATATCTTTTGTTCCGGGGACTCTCTTAAACATCAGATTTTATTATACGGGATTAGTGTATTTAAGGCTTTAAATTCCTACCTACTAAATACAGCTTACTATTTACTGTTTTATTTTTGGCTATTTAACCTTTTGCTTCATCTCTAAACCGGCTTTGAAGACGACTACTTTTCTCGGCGGGACAGGGATGACCTGATTGGTACGGGGATTCCTACCTGTGCGGCTCTTCCTCTGCTTAACTTTAAAAACCCCGAAATTACGCAACTCTATCTTTTCTCCCCTGATAAGAGCATCGACAATACAATCAAAGGTATTCTGGACAACCAACTTAACATCTATCTGTTTTAAGCCAGTGGTATCTGCAACCTTTAAGATTATATCTTTCTTTGTCATTTTATCCTCCCTTATGCCTGCCCGTCCGGCAGGCAGGCCTACCCGTAAAGCAGGCTTATTTCCTAAGTATAATAACAGCAAAAACTTACGATGTCAAGAAAAATCTGCCGAGAAATCTTAAACTACCAATGACAACCTCTCTTCACCAAGTAAATTCTCAATTTCCTCAATTAATTTTTCAGAAGGCGCGACATAAAATCCTTCACCGACCACCAACTGCACCCGGGATTTAGCCGGGGTATCCAAATTAAGGTAAATCGGGATATTGCCGCGGGAAGCTGCAAGTATGCCTTTTAGGCTTTCAAAAACATTCTCTCTTAAACCGGAAAGGTTGATACTCATCGCGGTAATCAACCTGTATATTTCCTCAAAAGGAAAAAGATCGTTAACGATAATCTTAGGGGTATCCTCTTTTAAATTCAATACTCCTCTTACCAAAACCACGGTATTCGGATGGATATAGCGTGAAACTTTTTGATAGGACCTGGGGAAAACTAATTGCTCCACTATTCCATCCAGATCATTTATTGATGAGGAAACAAAGCGTTTTAATGCCTTAGCGTAACGGGCTAAAGGATGGCCGGTTATATAAAATCCGAGCATCTCTTTCTCAAAAGCCAATAGCTGCGGCTCGGGCCATTCTTTTACCTGCGGTATATTATTTGTGGACTTGGCAAAATCATTATCGGTAAAACCTTTATCAAAAAAAGAAAGTTGGCCCTTGGCTTTCTCTTTCTGAGTCTGCGAAGCAGACTCTAAAACTATATCTAATGCCGCAAACATCTGAGCCCGGTTAGCCTTAAAACAATCTAAAGCCCCGCACTTAATCAGGCTTTCTAAAACTTTCCGGTTAACCAGGCGTAAATCAATCCGCTGGCAGAAATCTTCTAAAGAAGCAAACTTCCCGTTAATTCTCGCCTCAACTATTGATTCTACCGCTCCCGAGCCGACATTTTTCACTGCCAATAAACCAAAACTGATCGTTTTATTATCCACTACTTTAAAGAGGGCTTCACTCTCATTGATATCTGGAGGTAAAACCAGCAAACCCATATGCTCGGATTCACGAACATATTCGACTATTTTATCCGTATTGTCCCGCTCAGAGGTTAAAAGGGCAGTCATAAACTCAACCGGATAATTTGCTTTTAAGTAGGCTGTCCGATAGGAAATCAAAGCATAGGCGGTTGAATGTGATTTATTAAACCCATACCCCGAGAAATATTCAATCAGGTCAAATATTTTGGTAGCAATAGATTCCTTGATTTCGTTTTTAAGGCAACCGTGGATAAAATTACTCCTTTGCTTCTCCATGACTTCCGGGATCTTTTTGCCCATGGCTTTACGCAGGATATCTGCCTGGGCTAAACTAAAACCCGCTAAGGAAGAAGCAATCTGCATAATCTGCTCCTGGTAAACCATAATTCCGTAAGTCTCTTTTAGGATTGTCTCTAATTTAGGATGCTCATATTTAATCGGGATAAGATTATGCTTACGCTTGATAAAATCATCAAGCATACCTGAACCAATCGGACCGGGCCGGTACAGGGCTAAAAGAGCGATCAAATCCTCGAAACGTTCCGGCTCCAGTTTTTTCAATAGATCACGCATCCCCGAACTTTCTACCTGAAATACTCCCATGGTTTGGGCCTTGGCTAAAAGACTATAGGTATTTTTATCGTCAAGGGGAAGCTTGCGTATCTCAATTACCTTACCCCGGGCCTGCTTGATAATTTTTAAAGCCTGGTCAATAACTGTAAGGGTGCGCAGCCCTAGGAAATCTAC
>JAPLLQ010000098.1:4100-8828 GCA_026387485.1 Candidatus Omnitrophota bacterium
ACAAGCCAATCTTCTCCAGTATCCCCATACTAAAACCCGTGGTTATCTGGTCGTCGCTAGTCTTAAAAAGCGGGCTATAGTTAGTTAAAGGTTTATCCGCAATAACCACTCCAGCAGCATGCACAGAGGCATGGCGGTTAAGGCCTTCCAGGGATAAAGCAGTATTAATCAACTTGGTTATCTGGGGGTCATTTTTATAAAGGCTATTCAATTCTGATTCGCTCTCTAAAGCCTTCTTAAGCGTCATATCTAATTCAGCAGGGATCATTTTGGCAATCCGGTCAACATCAGCATAACTTATAGCCATAACCCTGCCCACATCGCGCACTACTGCCCTAGCCTGCATTGTCCCGAAAGTAATGATCTGGGCAACATTCTCCTGGCCGTATTTTTTAGTTACATAATCAATAACCTCCTGCCTTCTCTCGTAACAAAAGTCTATATCGATATCTGGCAGCCCCATACGCTGGGGGTTTAAAAATCTCTCAAAAAGTAAACCGTATTTTAAAGGGTCAAGATCAGTAATACCCAGAAGATAACTGACTAAACTTCCTGCGGCTGAGCCACGGCCCGGGCCGACAGGGATACCCTGGCTCTTAGCGTAATGAACAAAATCCCAGACAATTAAAAAATAGCTTACGAAACCCATATCTTTAATAATCTTTAATTCATGCTCCAGGCGAGAGATTATTTCAGGACTAACTTTTGCATATTTATCTCTTAAGCCCTCTTCGCACAATTGCCTCAAGTATTCCTCTTTAGACTGGCCTACAGGCGGCTCATATTTTGGAAGATGGACTTTATTAAAATCTAATTCTAAATTACAACGCGAGGCAATCTCAGAGGTATTGGCAATTGCCTCTGGCAGGTCCTTAAAAAGTTTTTTCATCTCATCAGGAGATTTAAAATAGAACTCATCGGTTTGAAAACGCATCCGGTTTGGGTCATCTAAGGTAGTCTGGGTCTGGATACAAAGCAGGGCTTCATGAGAAGCAGCCCGGTCACGGCTTAAATAATGCACATCATTGGTGGCTACGAGCGGAAGGTTTAATTCTTTGGCTATTTTTATTAATCCGTTATTCACTTGCCTCTGTTCGACAATACCATTCTCCTGTAGCTCAAGATAAAAATTATTCTTTTCAAAGATATTTAAGTAGGTGTCCGCCATTTTCAGGGCGTCATTAAAACGTTTCTGCTCGAGCAATACCGGGATCTCACCCTTAAGGCAAGCGCTTAAACCAATCAGGCCCTTTACATGTTGGGCTAATACATCTTTATCAATACGCGGCCGGTAATAAAACCCCTCTAAATAACCGATAGAAACTAGCTTCATCAGGTTTTGATAACCAGTTTCATCACGGGCCAAAAGTATTAAATGATAAGCAGCCTCGTCAATCCCGGAAGAAGTTTTATCCAGGCGGCTGTTTGGAGCGATGTAAACTTCACACCCGATAATCGGTTTTATTCCGGCTTTCTGGGCCTGGGAATAAAATTCTACTGCGCCGAACATATTTCCGTGATCAGTGATGCTCAAAGAATCCATCTTATATTGCTTGGCAAGATTTAAGATTTCCGATATACGGCAGGCGCCATCCAGGAGGCTATATTGAGGATGTAAATGCAGGTGGATAAAATCAGAGTGCGGCATTATTTTAGTAACCAGTAAACTAGTAACGCGTAACTAGTAATTTTTAGCCAATTACATAAGTTTTAATTACGAGTTACTAGTTACGGAATTACGAGTTACGATAATTATTATTCCCATTCAATGGTTGCCGGAGGCTTGGATGAGATATCGTAGACAACGCGGTTTACGCCTTTAACTTCGTTAATGATTCGATTAGATATTTTCTCCATCACTTCATAGGGGAGCTTAACCCAATCCGCAGTCATACCATCAAAACTTGAAACGCAGCGTAAGGCCGCCACATTTTCATAAGTCCGCTCATCTCCCATTATCCCTACGCTTTTAATCGGAAGCAATATTGCGAATGACTGCCAAACCTGTTCGTATAAATTTGCTGTTCTTATTTCATCAATCACTCTTTTATCGACTTCACGTAGTAAATTCAGCCTCTCCTCAGTAACTTCTCCGATAATTCTTATTGCTAGGCCCGGCCCGGGAAAAGGCTGACGCTGGATTATCCCATCGGGTAGTCCAAGTTCCCTGCCAATTGCGCGTACCTCATCTTTAAATAACTCGCGTAAAGGCTCAATAAGCTTTAATTTCATATGCTCCGGTAATCCGCCGACATTATGATGGCTTTTAATCTTTCGGCTGGGAGCGCCGCTAGGAGAGATAGACTCAATCACATCCGGATAAAGTGTGCCCTGGGCCAGGTATTTTACCGCTTTTACCTTAGCTGCCTCTTCTTCAAATACCTTAACAAATTCATCGCCAATGATCTTCCTCTTCTCCTCAGGATCAGTTACGCCCTTAAGCCGAGTGAGAAATCTCTTGGATCTATCCACATAATCTAAATTTAGATGATAGATATTGCGGAATACTTTTCTAACCTCCTCCGGCTCATCTTTACGCAATAAACCGTTATTGATGAATATACACCTAGAGTTTTTCCCTATTGCTCTATGTAACAGCAGAGCGGCAACTGAAGAGTCCACTCCTCCGCTTAAACCTAAAACTACTTTATCTTTACCGACGCTCTTTTTTATATTTTCGATTGTCTCCCTGATAAATGACTGCATCGTCCAACGGCCAAGGCAACCACAGATTTTAAAAAGGAAGTTGCTTAAAATCTGATTGCCTTTTTCGGTATGAGTAACTTCGGGGTGAAATTGAACCGCAAAGATTTTTTTCTTAGGATTGGAGATCGCGGCAATAGGTGTGTTTGTGGTGTGCGCGCTGACATGAAACCCGGAAGGCAACTTAGTCACAAAATCTCCGTGGCTAGCCCAACAGGTAAAATTTCCCGGCACGTGACTGAATAAATCCCGGTTATCATCAATAAATAATTCTACTTTGCCGGTATGCCTAATTTAAATATGCCTTTGTCAGGATATGGGCTTTTTTTATCCGTAACTGAAGCTGGACCTCCGGAAAGAATTAAACCCTTAGGCAACATTGCGGCTATCTCTTTTGCCGGGGTATTGTAGGGGATAATTTTGGAAAAAACTTTATTCTCCCTGACCCTGCGCGCGATTAACTGCGTATACTGGGAACCAAAATCAAGAATCAGCACAGTCTGTCTAATCATAATTACTTTAACCTTAGATTGCTTTATCCTTAATTTTTTATGATATTTAGATATTGGCTTCTTCATTTACTTACCCATCCCTACTCTCTGGCCAACCTGGAATATCTTACCCTCAGTCTGTATCGATGGGGCAATGATAATCTCTACATCCTGCATCTCTTTTAAATTCGATGCTCCCAAAGATCCCATAGATGTTTTTAGCGCGCCCATCAGATTTTGTGATCCATCATCAACTCTGGCCGGGCCAAATAGGATTTCCTTCAAGGAGCCGGTAGTGCCAACCCGAATCCGTGTTCCTCTTGGCAGGTTTACATGGGATGTAGCCATCCCCCAATGAAAACCTTGGCCCGGAGCTTCTTTAGCCCGGGCAAAACTTGAGCCGATCATTACTGCGTCTGCTCCGCAAGCAAAAGCCTTGCAGATATCTCCACCGCGGTTCATTCCGCCATCAGTAATTACAGCCACATACCTGCCGGTCCTACGGAAATAAAAATCACGGGCACCAGCTGCGTCTACGGTTGCGGTCACCTGAGGTACGCCTATCCCTAAAACGCCGCGGGTAGTGCAGGCTGCTCCCGGGCCAACCCCGATTAATAAACCGGCTGCGCCAGTCTCCATAAGTTCGGAAGTTGTTTCATAAGTGACACAGTTACCGATAATCACCGGGATTTTTATTGATTTACAAAACTTAAATAAATCCAAACTCTTATATTCTTTGGCAATATGCTTAGTTGTGGTAACCGTGGATTGAACTACAAACATATCCGCGCCGCTGGCTATAGCTAATTTGGAAAATCTCTCAGCATGCGCAGGTATACAGCTGACTACAGCTATTGCTTTCTTTTTCTTAATCTCAGCGACTCTTTTAGAAACTAAACTTTCTTTAACCGGACGCATGTATACTGACTGGATTAATTCTGTAGCTTTTTGAGGCGTAGCCTGAGCAATCTCCTTTAATACTGAATCCGGCTTTTCATAACGGGTCTGTACACCATCCAAATTTAAAACCGCAATCCCGCCTAATTCGGACATTTCAACCGCGAATTTTACATCCACCACCCCATCCATCGCCGCAGCAAGAATAGGGACCTTGAATTTCTTTCCATCTATTTCAAAACCAATATCTACCTCATTAGGATTAACTGTCTTAGAACCGGGGACTAACGCGATTTCATCAAAACCATAACACCTGCGGGCTCGCCTGCCTATACCTATCCACTCTGCCATTTTCTAATTCTCCCTATATGTAAGTGATTGTTAATCAATAAGTTACGAATTTTACCTCTTTTTTGATGATTACTATGGAAAGGATAGGAAATTTTACACCACCCCACCCCTTTTGTCAACACTTATTTTAATAGCCATTTTACCACTTATCCTACCACGTTTCTCACTGTATTAACTTTATTCTGCTCTCAGGGTATTGCTCGCTCACGAAAATTTTCGCCGTCTGCTACGGTTTACTTCCTCGTTACGGGTAGGCTGCCCGTAGATGGAGTCCTCCACTCGTCGT
>JAPLLQ010000052.1 GCA_026387485.1 Candidatus Omnitrophota bacterium
AATCCATATTTTCTAATTTTTAATTTTTGATAATATTCATAGGGCAACCCATATATATATGCATGTTCAGGAAGGCTCTGATGAAAAGCCGTATCAAAAACTACAACCTGTTTTACCCCGGGCAAAAGTTTCTGACAAGCAAGTATTCCGGCTAAATTAGCCGGATTATGCAAAGGCGCGATATCAAAACATTTTCTAATCTCGGCGACTACGGCTTGATTAATCAAAACCGGCTTTTCAAACTTCTCTGCTCCGTGGACCACCCGATGGCCTACTGCATCCACACCATCTACCTTGCTTAAAATCATTTTTAATCCGGCATAGTGATCCTGAATCTCTGACCCCTTTTCGCCGATATGCTCAATCGTGCCCTTAGAAAGCAAAACCGCCATGGGCATCTTAAAGAGCTTATATTTTATTGAAGAGCTTCCGCAATTAATAACCAGTATTTTCATTTTACTCCCATTATAAGTTACGAACTCACGAACCCTATTGCGCCCTTATCGCAGTTACTGCCGCGCAATCCACAACATCTTCCACTAAACACCCGCGCGATAAATCGCTGGCAGGTTTATTTAAACCTAAAAGTAACGGCCCGACTGCACGAGCTTGGGACATCCGCTGAGTAAGCTTATAACCGATATTCCCGGCTTCAAGACCGGCAATTGGGCTATCCGGATATTTTATCCGGGCTACTTCCGGGACAATCGCCGCATCCACCTGCATCTCTCCGTCAGCCAGGATATTCGGCGCCATTGCTTTAAGTAATTCAAGGGCTTCTTTGATCTTATCAGCGGATTTAGTTTTAGATGAACCTTTGGTCGAATAACTTAAAAAAGCAACTCTGGAAGTAAGGCCTAAAACTTTTTCCGCTAGCTCTGAAGCTGAAAGAGCGATACAGGCAAGCTGTCGTGCATTTGGCTCAGGGATAACCCCGCAATCCGCGAAAACAAATGTCCCGTCATCTCCGTAAGGGCAATTGGGAACCTCCATAATAAAACAGCTGGATACAATAGTAATCCGCTCATCTATCCCCAGGCAACGCATGGCGCAACGTATTATATCGGGGCTGGTATGATTAGCGCCGGCCACCAAACCATCAAACTTTCCTTCGCTGGTCATCATCGCCGAATAATAAAGTGTATCCTCAAATAATTTTTTAACCAGATCCATATCCACATCTTTAGACTGATGAGCCTGATAATACTCTTGGATATATCTTTCTTTTTCTTTTTTATCTATCCTGTCAGGGGTAAGTAAAACCGGATGAGCCACACCCTCTGCCTGAATAATCCGGGCTGCCTCTACCACCCGCTGATCGTCGTATTCAGGTAAAACTATTGTTTTAAGCCCGGCTCTGGCTTTGTTTCGAATTTTGGTTATCGTATCCATTTTTAAATCCCTTTCCTTATTTTCTTTAAATCTACATAATCCTTAACTAGTTTTACCACGGAACTAA
The DNA here is from genome assembly GCA_026387485.1 of Candidatus Omnitrophota bacterium. Lineage (GTDB taxonomy): Bacteria > Omnitrophota > Gorgyraeia > Gygaellales > Profunditerraquicolaceae > JAPLLQ01. The sequence goes on from JAPLLQ010000052.1 coordinate 1,460, forward strand.
TCTTATCCGCATCACAGGACCTGATCTTGACCGTAAGGTCATGAACGCAGGTTGCCACATCATAGGTATCTGACTTGGCTAAAAGCACCGGTATCTGGGCTTTACTCAAAAGGTTCATGATCGGCTGCTCCGGAGTAATGCCTCCGGATAAAATCATACCGCTAAGCTTCAACCTCTTATCATCACCTGTTCGAAAACAACTTAAGGCAGTCATAAGCATATCCTCGCGGTCGCCGGGAGTAATCATCAGACTATCATCAACGATATACTTTACTGCGTCGTGCGGCTCCATTGCCCCGACCATCACTAAAGAGACTGACCGCTCAAGATATTCCCTGCCGCAGAGAACCTGAAAATTAGTCTCCTCTAAAATCTGTTCAATTGTCGGACGGGAGAGCATCGGGTTATAAGGGATAACTCCTAAAACATTTACCCCTTTTCTCTCCAACCCCTTCCTGACTAAACTATTTATTTTATCAAACTTAGAGGGTAAAACTTTATTAATAATAACCCCTAATAATTTTACACCCTCTCTTTCAAAGAGCGCTTTATTGAGCAAGATCTCATCGATCGGCCGACCAATCCCTCCGGAGGAAATAAGGATTACTTTAGAACCAAGCAATTTTGCCACTGTGGCGTTAGAATGGTCAAAGACCGAACCTACTCCGGCATGCCCGGTTCCTTCAACAATAACCAGATTTTGGCCTTTAGAGACCCTGCGGAATGAATCCTTAATCTGATTGG
>JAPLLQ010000134.1 GCA_026387485.1 Candidatus Omnitrophota bacterium
CCACCTTTGTCGAGGTGTGGGCCGGAATTATGCAAACCTAATCTTTCAATCCTTTGTTTAAGTTCAACAAAGAACGCTTCGGCCCTAATCCTAAAGAAAGCCAGAATATCAATTAAAACTTCTGCATCAGGGGCTATTTTTTTAACTTCTTCAATACAGGCATCTGTGGCGGCAAGATGTTCATCCTTTCTAGACAAAACCTTTAAGATATAATCTTCTGCTTGCCTTCTATCGTCCGAAGCATATTCATCAAGAGCCAATACTTTAGACCCCAACTCTTCTTTTAAGATAGGATTATGATTCAGGAGGTCATCGTAGATTACGTTATCCATCTTTTGCCTTGCGGAATCAATTGCCTTATTTTGCTCGCCGGTTATCCTGCCTTTCTCTTTAAGCTTCCAGACTATCAGAAGAAATAATGCAAGGTCATGTGCCGGAGCATCGCCGTAATAAATAACCGCTGCCTTAAGTAAAAATCTCAAAGATTCTTCCGGATAGCCTATGGAATTAAAACGTTTTGCCTGCTGGAAGGTACCCGGCCGCTTATTGCCTTTACCTTTTAGAAGCTGAAGGAATTCTTTTCCAAAGGGCTTAGCAGAATTTACCCCCGCCCCCAACGTGCAGGCGCCTAAACACAGCTGTAGGCCATACGGCGGGGCAGCGATTGAATGGCCTATCATGGCCAACGCAAGCTTAAACTGCACCAAATATGGCGCAAAGAAGGTAGCGATCTGCGGGACGTTGACGATGGCAAACGCCGCCAGCGCGCCGATTCCTACAATCACCACCAAACCAATAATTAGTTCAGGCAAGCTGAAGCCGGATGAGCGACAGGGACTGTTCCCGGTTTTTGGGGACTTTCTCTGATTGTGTATAAAATAACTCCTATTAATAATGTAATTACCATTAGCGAGCATCCTAAAGATTTGCAGTAATTTTAAGTATTTCAAAACCTCCATCCTTATTTGTTTTATATCAGCTTCTTTCTCTGCCCCATCTCCTTTTGCTTTTAATAAAAGAAGGTGAATGATTTTAATAACAAGGCAAGCCTTACCAAGAAAGCTATCTATAAGAAATCCTTTTAAGGACGCAAGATTGTCTTTATCGATACAGGCTTTAACAATTTTATCCACAATAGGAATAACATCTGAGTTGTATTTATCAAGAAATAACTTTATCGTCCTTAATTCTGCCTTACCTTCTAAGAATTGCTCAATTAATCCTTCAAATCTGCTTGAAGCCAGCAAAATTCTTTCATAGGCTTCTTTTGTTTTCTGCTGTAATTCCCTGTTGCCCTTAAGCGCCTTGGCTAACACATACTCTTCTCCATATCCTATTATCCTAAGCTTTTTCCATTTCCTTAGCGAAACGAGCTTGGAAACAAGGACGTTTCTATTTTCTCCGGTCACTGCCGCCGCGCCGATGAGCGCGCCGTAAGCGGCGATAGTTGGCTCTCCGCAAGCCGGATGAGCTAACAGGCTGGCTAAATATTGATAAATCCAAGGCATGGCCAAAACCACGCCAATAAAAACAGGTGCTAAGACACATAACCACTGGATTAAGGAAAGGCCTTTGCTACCAATACTACTGGGACTAGTGGAATCTTGCTGTGCTGCGGTGAGTTTATCACCTGCTTGTGCTGCAAAGAAGGCCTTTACCGCTTCGGTTAAATTTTCTTTGCCTTTCTTGATTTCGCCAATTAATATTAACTTAACTCCCACCTCTTTTGAGGTTTTTTGTAAATTCAGTAAAATAACTCTATTCTCTCCTTTAAAAAAACTGGGATAGGAACTGTTAAATAATATAGGAATATTGTCTATCTCAGGAATAACAAGGTTAATTACACTATCAGGAACACCCAATCCCTCATCTGAAACAATCAGGTCCGGTTTCTGGCCGCTCTTTAAGAAGTCTCTGACTGCACCGGTAGTAGTTACGGCGTGGACACGATAACCTAATTCCTCAAGCCATTCCTGGTTATTCTTCAAGTCATCTATAAAATCATCCAGCACCAGGATCAGTGGCTGTTTTTTATCGGAGTTTACTCCAATACTTCCGTCATTGCCAGCCCCGCAACTAGTCCTTAGTGCTTCCACAACTTCTCCGAAGTAAAACGGCTTTTCTATTACCACGGTAACGCTTGGGTTAAATTGTGCTAAATCCATAATCGCCGCTTCTTCGCTGGTTACGATAAAACGGCAAGCAGGATTCTTGGCTCTCACCATGCTCATTACTTCCCCTAAGATATCTTTATCGCTAAGATGCGTATCGGTAATCATAATATCCGGAATTAAATTAATGTCTAACTCCGGGTCCATTGAACGCTGAACCTCATATAATAAGTCCATCGACTCAACCCTATAAGCATTACCAGTATGTTCACGGATAAACCTTGCCAGATTCTCCGCTTCACTACCTTCATTTTCAAGGACAAAAATTATTGGCTGTTTGAGTTCGGTATTTAGGGCTTTTGCTTCTTCGGGTTTCTGCGCTTGCGCAGCTTTCCAGGCCTTAAGCGCTGCGTCGTAAGCAGCGAGCTGCTGCTGGCGATATAGCTTAATTAAAGCATCCATCATCTCTAAATTCTTAGCGTTTTTGCCGATATAGCTGCTATGATTGCGTAATTCCACAGTACATTTCCTTTTAAACTCATCCTCTGACGCACCGGTAACAACCATTGCAAACCTTGTCTTTAATATTTTCTCTTTAAACTCATCAGTAAAACCAGGCAGGGCAAAATCATAGATAATTAAATCGAATTCCTTTTCGCGCATTATCTCTAAAGCCTCGGGCACAGATGCAGCTATTTCACATTCGCCTTCTTGGCCTAGATCACGATTAATTGTTTGCCTTGTCGCTATTAAAAGGGCTTCAAAGTCATCAACAAACAATACCCTCAGCTTCTCCGGCTTCTGGGGCGCTTGCGGTTCTGCCTTTGCCTGCGCAGCTTTCCAGGCCTTGAGCACTGCATCATAAGAGGCAAGCTGCTGTTGGCGGGC
>JAPLLQ010000072.1 GCA_026387485.1 Candidatus Omnitrophota bacterium
GAGATATAGAAGACGAAGCAGGCAGAGAGACCAACAGATTGTTAGATAAAGATTTCGAGAAAAAACTGGAGACTCTCGAAGGGCTGCAGGAGAAAATGGAAATTATCAGGATGCCGCCTTCGCCAGCTGGACTATCACCGAAAATGGAATTATCCTTAGAAGAGGCTGCTAAGCTGGGGATTGAGGCGAAGATGGGGCATGAAAACGGTTATTTTGTTTATGAGCTTAAGGTGCCGCTTATAAAATCAAGTGAACACCTATATGCTATAGAAGCCAAGAAAGGCGAGCCAATAGGTTTGGGATTAGAGGTATTAGAGTATTTTAACCCAAAGATCTCCGACAACGCTATGCCTAACGAAGTTAGAATGCCTGAAGCTAGAGAAAGTATGCTTGGTAGTCCTGATAAACTTAAGCTTTGGTTCATCGTAACGCTCTCCTCAAATGCTACCTAATCATTTAGGCGAATTATTGACCTTGAGCAGCCGGAAACACCCTCATCGCCAGGCGATTATCTTCGGCTCCAAAAAGATAACCTACCACAATCTTAATGAACTTAGCAATCAGATTGCCAGCGGCCTGATTGAATTAGGGATCAATAAACAGGATAAGGTCGCGCTCTTCCTAGATAACTGCCCGGAATTTGTGATTAGCTATTTTGCCATCCTTAAGGCCGGAGCCGTAGTCGTGCCCATAAATTACATGTTTAAGATAGAAGAGGCCAAGCAGATCCTTGAGGATAGCTCGGCCAAGGCCATAATCACCAGCCGCTCATATATAGATATGGCCGAAGAGTTAAGGCTACGCTTGGATTCCTTAAAATTTATCATTTCTACGGCTAAGACAAGAGGAGACGTGATTGACCTGCATAAACTAAGAAACCCCCACACTGAAAGACTGAATAAACTCTCCATTCTGCCTAATGACTTGGCAGTAATACTTTATACCTCAGGAACTACCGGCTTTCCCAAGGGCGCGATGCTTTCACATTACAATCTTATCTCCAACGCCTATGATTCTTCGCAGGTAATTAAGGTAAGCCATAAAGATACAGTTATCTGTATTTTGCCTTTATTTCATTCTTTTGCCGCCACGGTCTGCATGAATCTTCCTTTACTTATCGGCGCAAAAATCGTAATCATGAAATCAATCAAATCTTTTAAGCGCATCATCAGGGCAATCCGGAAAAACCGGGTTAGCCTATTTGTCGGCATCCCATCTATATTTAACATCTTAAAAGATTTTAAACTGCCTAAGATAATTGGCAGCTTATTGATCAGGTTGTTTAATCCGGTAAAGCTATGCGTATCGGGTGCTGCAGCCTTACCTAGCGAAACCCTGCGGGGATTTGAGAAAAAATTCCGCATCCCGCTTCTTGAAGGATACGGCCTGACTGAAGCCTCTCCGGTAGTAACTTTAAACCCGCTTTACGGAAAAAGAAAAGCCGGCTCAATCGGCTTAAGCATATCCAAGAATATCGAATTAAAGGTTGTAGATGAGCAGGGCAAAACCCTTAAGACAAGAGAGGTAGGAGAGCTTCTGGTAAAAGGGCCTAATGTAATGCTGGGTTATTATAATCAAAAAGAGGCAACCGCAGAGACAATTAAAGATGGCTGGCTATATACCGGGGATATGGCTAAATTTGATGCCGAGGGTTATTGTTATATTGCCGGCAGAAAAAAAGAGATGGTCAATGTGCGCGGCTTAAATGTTTATCCGCGGGAGATAGAAGAGGTGCTCTATCATAACCCTAAGATAAAGGAAGCAGCAGTGATCGGTATAATTGATAAACATAAGGGAGAAGTGCCTAAGGGGTTTATTGTCTTAAAAGAAGGAGAGAGCGCTTCTGAACATGAGATATTACATTATTTAAGAGAGCGGCTGGCTCCTTATAAGATACCCAAGTATATTGAATTCCGCGATTCTTTGCCTAAGAATTCCACCGGTAAAATTTTAAAGCGCCTGCTTCAGGATGAAGAGAGGCTAAGGTAGGTAAAAAGGCTGAGTACTTCGAAGTCTTCAGCACGCCGAAAGAGGAAAATATATTTTAGTAATTGGCAGAGCAGGGCACTCTTAAACCGTCTAGAAGATTTTACATAACTTATTGAAACTATTGTAACTACTAACTTTCCACCCTTTGTTATAGTTATAAACTCGCTCACTAAATTGCTTGCAATTTTGGAATTTGTGGTAAAATATATTAGAGTTGGTTGTTAATAAGCATACAATAAAATCGAAGGAGAAAATATGAGGAGAAAGGTATTTTTGTGTAGCTTGGTTTGGTTTGTTTTATGTCTCCCTTCTATTTTTTATGCTCAAATGAGCTCGTTGGATAAACTTAAAATGCAACAGCAGAACGATCAGTTCAAGAATAAGATTCAGGCTAATTCACAAAATGTCATGTCCCAGTCTCAGGAGATTGTGCAGAAAAAGCAGGTAGAGGCAGTGAAATATCAGGAAAAACAGGAAGAAGCTACAGAAGTTTTCGATAAACGCTCAAAGAAAGACCAGGAGCCAATAGATAACATAATAAAACTTTATGGCGTTCCTGTTTTAATGATTATGGCTATAGCTGTTATATTCCTTATAGTTTGGTATAAGAATATATAGAAGTTATTGGCTGCATGGGGTTCGAAATTTGAATAAATAGAAGTATTATCTTCAAAGGTTAGAAAAGACTGTTTAATAGTTAATAATTTTAAACCATCAGCTTAGCTAAATACTACCACTTCCACAGGGACTGGACTTAACCGTTCAGCCCTATATTTTTCTTGACAAACCACACATTTGTGTGGTATATATGAAGCCATGAAAGAGAAACCATTTTTGACACATTCGACTGCGCCTAAAAGGCGCTGCTCAGTGTCAACCCTGAGCGGAGTCGAAGGGTTGACGCCGAAGCAGGAAAGGGTGCTTAATTTTATCCGTAAAAAGGTAGGGGAGAGGCTACCGCCGACCATAAGGGAGATAGCAGGGGAGCTTGGATTCAGCTCTACGGGTACGGTAAGGGACTATCTTAAGGCCTTAGAGCAAAAAGGCCTGCTTAAGCGCACAAATAATAAATCCCGGGCAATAGAATTAAGCGCCAGGGCAAGTTTTAACAAAATACCGGTGCTTGGCACGATTATGGCCGGTTCACCCAATTTAGCCTATGAAGAAATCCAGGGTTATATTGATACTGATGACTTATTCTTAGGCCGCTTGTCGCAGGATGATGTTTTTGCCTTGCGGGTCAAAGGCGACAGCATGATCGAAGCCGGTATTATTGAAGGTGACATCGCAGTGATTAAAAAACAACCGACTGCATTTCACCGCGAGATCGTTGCCGCACTCCTGGATAATAACGAAGTTACTCTAAAGCGGCTTAGGCGCACCAGAAACAATACTTTCTTTCTGGAAGCTGCGAATAAAAATTACCCGCCAATAGAAAAGAAATTCAGCATCATGGGAAAACTAGTTACCGTAATAAGAAAATATTAACTCGAAGGAACGGTTCTATTCATATGGGAAGTTAGCATAGAACCGTCCCTATAAAACATATGAATCAAAATAGTTTTAGCCCTAAGGCGCGCTGGGACAGGTTTGAGCCGGAAAAGGTTGGCTTTAATCCTGAAGCCTTAGATGAAAGAATCGAAGTCCTGGCTTATTTTAAACACGCTAAGATATTCCCCAAGAGTTTCTTCTGGCATGATAAAGAATACCAGATTGAAAGTATCACCTACAACTGGCAGGAACGCATTGGCCAAACCCTGATTAACTACTTTTCGGTAAACTGCGCAGGCCAAATATATCAGATCTCCTTCAATAATTCTACCTTCCGCTGGCAGATTGATAAACTAATCCAATGATCCTACATATTGATATGGATGCGTTTTTTGCCTCCATTGAGCAGGCGATTAATCCGCACCTTTTGGATAAGCCTTTAATTATTGGCTCACGCGGGAGCAAAATGCACACCGTAGTCTGCGCAGCTAGTTACCAAGCCAAAGCATTAGGGATTCACTCCGGAATGCCTTCTAGACAGGCCTTTACCATCTGCCCAAACTTAGAGTTTGTGGCTGCGGATCAGGCCAAATACATCTGGACTTCGGAGCAGATTTTTGAGTTGCTTAAAGGCTATAATTTACCCCTAAATTATGCCTCAATTGATGAGTTTCAGCTGGATGTTTCAGGGTATAAAAACCCGGTAAGTTTGGGTAAAGAAGTCAAAGAGAAGATCTATGCAAACTTTAACATCACCGCTTCAGTAGGTATAGCTAAAAACTGGCTCTTAGCTAAGCTAGCTTCCAAGCTAAATAAGCCGGATGGACTAACCCTGATTAATGAGGGAAACTTTGAGGCGGTTTTACGCCAGGCTCCGCTAGATAGGCTCTGCGGTATGGGTGGCAAAACCGGCCAAGTTTTCATGAGCCAAGGCTTAAAAACCTGCTGGGATTTATACCTAAAAATGCCTGAATTTTTCAACACATTCGCTAGCGCCCAAACCCAAGAACTTCAGGAAGCGCTGCTCAGTGTTGACCCTGAGCGGAGTCGAAGGGTCAATGAAAATCTCGGTAAGTTTAGTGAAACTCCCGGTAGTTCCCAAGAAAAACCCAAGTCAATAAGCCACTCATATACCTTACCAAGACCGGAAATAAGCCCCCAGGTTATCAAGGCTTGGATCAGGCTGTTATCTGAGATGGTTGGCGAGCGTTTAAGGCAGCAAAACTTAACTGCTAAGACCGTTCACCTATGGCTAAATGGCCCGGAAATCGGCGGTTTCGGAGCCCAAAAAACAGCTAAAAATGCCACTAATGACAGCTATGAAATCTACTCTAGATGCCTTAAAATACTGGCTAAAACAGCCTTTAAAAGACCCAGGATCAGAGCTCTGGGAGTGACTGCCAGCCAGCTAATCTTTCAAGATAGCCCCCTTTTACTTGTTGAGGAAAAACGGAGGGAGGCCCTAATCAAGGCCTTTGACCGAATCAACAGCCGCTTCGGAGAGAGTACGATTTACCCTGCTCAGGTAGGGACGGTTCTATTAAAATAGTCAGACGAATAGAACCATCCCTGAAAAATAGGCGATTAAGGCCTAAAAATCCCAGTAATTCCATATAAGAATCTTCCTTTAATTGTCAAGCTTAAAGCAAAGAAGTAAGTCCAAGTAAGCCAAAAAGTGCTTATTCACAGGTTAATATTGGCTCATTCTAACCTATTACCGGGCAGCCCATTAGAACAGTTTATCCAATATGCCCAAGTTAACATAAGATATATTATAGGAAGTTGGCAATATAGAGTTTTATTAGGCTTAAGAAGCCTTGTTTCTAAGATCCGGGTTACTTTTAGGCTGGATTATTTGGGTTAGCTGGAACTGAATCTTCGCGGGAACTGAATACGTAGTGGCCTCCTTGAATCTTAATAATATTTCCATTGATCAAGGCATTGGCTAGGCTCTTATGTGCCTTTTTAAGGATCCGGCTAAAGGTTTGTTGGGATATATGCATGGATTTAGCAGCCTCTTTTTGGCTTAAGCCTTGATAATCTGCCAGCCTTAAGGCCTCAAATTCATCAATTTTAAGCTCCACCTCATCAGGCCTTCCCGGTCTGCCTCTGGGGCTAAATTGGCTGATTTTAGGGTCAATTTTGACAATTCTGTATTTTTTAGGTCTTCCTCGA
>JAPLLQ010000121.1 GCA_026387485.1 Candidatus Omnitrophota bacterium
CCGATACTTTTTTGTATCGGTTATCTTGGTTTTGCCAAAAAAGCAGCTCCGGGGCTCTTTCGCAGCGCTATCTCCTTAGAGCTATTACATGATTTTTTGCTTGTCCATGACGACATTATTGATAAATCTGATACCCGAAGAGGCAAGCCTTCGATGCATGCTATGCTGAATGGATACCTAGCAGGCAGAAAAAACCTTAAATTTAGCGGCCAAGATTTAACTATAGTAATCGGAGATGTAATGTACGCTATGGCCATTGATGCTTTCCTTTCGGTAAAAGAGGAACTGCAACGCAAGGAATCAGCTTTAAGAAAACTTATCTTAGCAGTCCTCTATACCGGAAGCGGAGAATTTATTGAGCTGCTTCTAGGGGCAAAACCAATTGAACAAACCACTATAAACGATATTTACAAAATATATGATTATAAAACGGCAAATTATACCTTTGCCTCTCCCCTTACCATGGGAGCCATTCTTGCCGGAGCCAAAAAAGAAGAAATAAAAAAACTTTTTGAATATGGAATGTGCTTGGGGAGGGCCTTTCAGGTTAAAGATGATATTATCGGTACATTTAGCGAAACAGCAGATATAGGCAAATCCAATATTACCGATATAGCTGAGGCCAAAAAGACAATACTTATCTGGCACGCTTATAATCATTCTGATACAACCGGAAGGCTGGCTATAAAGAGGGTTTTCTCCGGTAAAAAAGTGAGTAAAGCAGATTTAATAAAAATACGCAGGGTTATCACTAATTCGGGCAGCTTGGATTATGCAAAGAAAGAAGTACAAGTTTTGCTCAATAAGTCGGAACAAATAATAGGTTCGTCTAAGATACGTAAAACTTATCGTCAAACGCTGATTGATTTCTCACGAAAAATCCTTAAGGTTTAATACTGCGATATTTTTTGGAGGCGACCGTCAATGCACGTAAATGTAGCTAAATCCGCGGGATTCTGTTTCGGCGTAAAGAGGGCGCTGGATATTGCTTTTAGGACAGCTTCCGAAGGCAAAAATGTATTTATGTTGGGAGATATCGTCCATAATGAAACCGTAGTAAAAGAAATAGAGAAAGCTGGAATCAAGAAAATCAGTAAGTTAAAACCGGCTAGCGGCGAGGTACTTTTAACCCGGGCGCATGGCATAAGTAAAGCTACATTCAGTAAGGCTAAAAGGCTCGGTTATAATATTATCGATGCTACTTGCCCGATGGTAAAAGAGATCCATAAGGTCGCCCGGGAGATGGAAGAAAAAGGCTCTAAGATTATAGTTATCGGAGACAAAAAACATGATGAGGTACGCGGCATTATTGGGCAATTAAAAGAAAAAGCGTTGGTTATAGACGGACTAAAAAGTATTCCACTGCCTAAAATAAAAAGCATTAAGAATGCCTGCGTTGTGGTGCAATCAACCCAAAATTTAGAAAATGTGCTAAAAATTGTAGAGGCCTTAAAAAAATACATACCGGCCTTAAAATTCTTTAATACTATCTGTAACCCTACCCGCACTAAGCAAGAAGAGATAAAAAGCCTGCCCTTAAAAAATGACGTAATGATAATTATTGGCTCAAAAAACAGCGCCAATACTAAAAGGCTTTATGAAATATCCCGTAAAATTAATAAAAGAAGTTGGTGGGTTAATTCAAAGGAAGAGATAAAATCTGCCTGGTTTAAAGGCGCTAAGAATATCGGTATTACTGCCGGAGCATCCACTCCTGAAGTTACCATCCAAGAAATAATTAAACAGGTAAAGGGGGAGAGTTTTAAATTGAGTTAAGAACCCTGCCTGCGGCAGGCAGGCGTCCCTCCTGAATTCTCCTCATAGCGGTTGACAATTAATATTTAATTATTATAATATTTCCCATGCATGCGTTAACCCTTATCATTATTAGCCTGCTTGTCTTTGCCTTGGCTTACCGGTTTTACTCTAAATTTATAATCACTAAGGCATTGGTAGTTAACAGCCTCAAGCCCACACCTGCCCATACTTTTCGCGATGGGAAGGATTATCACCCCACTAATAAATATGTATTATTCGGCCATCACTTCGCGGCAATCTCCGGCGCCGGACCGCTAGTTGGCCCGGTCTTAGCAGCTCAATTCGGATTTCTGCCCGGTTTCTTGTGGATACTTATTGGCGCGGTCTTAGGTGGAGCAGTTCAAGATACGGTAATCCTCTTTGCCTCAGTAAGAATGAAGGGGTACTCACTAACCCGCTTAGCCAGAAAACATATTGGCACTAGCGCAGGCTTTACTACCGGTATCGCTATCCTTTTTATTATTATAACCGCGCTTGCCGGTTTGGCATTAGTTGTAGTGAATGCGCTTAATGAGAGCTCCTGGGCAACTTTTACTATAGCCATAACTATCCCAGCAGCTTTGCTGGTTGGATTGTATATGTATAAGATTCGGCCGGGAAAAATTGTTGAAGCTTCATTAATCGGAGTTTCAATAGTAATCCTCGGCGTAGTACTAGGAGAACCTTTATCAAAAACTAGCTTTGGTTCGCTATTCCTGCTTTCAAAACCGACCCTTTCTATAATCCTGCCTCTATATGGCCTGATTGCCTCCATTCTTCCGGTTTGGGTCCTCTTATGCCCGCGTGATTATTTAAGTTTATATATGAAATTGGGAACGATTCTTTTAGGATATTTATCGTTAATCCCCTTATCCGTATGCCGGCAATTACTCCTTATATCCATGGTAATGGCCCGATTATCCCGGGGAAGGTCTGGCCATTTGTCTGTATCACTATTGCCTGCGGAGCAATCAGCGGATTCCATAGCTTAATAGGCTCAGGCACAACACCCAAAATGATTAATAACGAATCAGATATCCGGCTTATTGGTTTTGGCGCAATGTTAACCGAATCTATAGTTTCAATTATGGCGCTTATTGCCGCAACCGTAATGCTCCCCGGAGATTATTTTGCGATAAATGTCCCACCGGATGTCTTCCAGAAATTAGGTTTAAATATCTCCCAACTCCCCCAGATGGAACAGATGGCTAAAGAAACACTGGCAGGGAGGACAGGCGGAGCAGTTTCTTTTGCCGCCGGGATGTCTTTGATCATCTCTTCTATCCCTGGGATGAAACAACTAATGGGATATTGGTATCACTTTGCCATAATGTTTGAAGCGCTGTTTATTCTGACAACCGTAGATACCGGAACACGGGTGGCAAGATTCATCGTACAGGAACTCTTCTCTCTCAAATCCTACCGGGAGGGCCTGGAAGAGGATGAGGAAGT
>JAPLLQ010000054.1:0-2494 GCA_026387485.1 Candidatus Omnitrophota bacterium
GTTCCCTCTTTCGTAGCATCAAGCCGTTCAAATTTATTAAAAAGTTTAACAATCTTCTCAGATGGTATACCAGAACCGGTATCTATACATTCTATTCTTGCAAATCTATCCTGCTGATAAATTTTTAAAGTTATAACGCCTTCATTGGGAGTAAATTTTATTGCATTACTCAAAAGATTATTAATTATTTGAGCTAACTTATCTCCATCCGCCCAGACAGTCAAATCTCTGTCCGAAAAATTCTTAATTATCCTTATACTTTTTCGATCTGCCAAAGTCTCTAGCTCCTTTAACTGCCTTTCCGATATTTCAGCAAGATTGCATAGCCGTCTTTTAATATCGGTCATGCCTGCTTCGATTTTATGCAAATCCAATAGATCATTTACAAGACGAGTCATGCGCTCAATGGTAGACTGGCAAAGCTCAAGAATTTTTTTCTGCTCCTCATTTACCTGGCCGATAAAACCCGCAAAAACATTGTAAATATTAGTTTTAATAGATGTGAGGGGACTCTTAAGCTCATGCGATACCATAGCAACAAAAGTGGACTTTAATTGATCGCTATGTTTTGCTTGGCCTGCATAGAATATAATTTTATACATAATATTCCTTAAAATACTAAAACCGACATAAAATCCACATAGTGAAATAAAAAAAGCAATAAACAGTATCACCCCGATATCACCGGTAAGGATTTTAAAGTTAAATAATCTATTTACTAAAAGGTATACGAATATCAGAAACGGTATGAGGACCATTAAAGAAAAGGCAAGATTAAATTTTCTAAATGGGTTCTCTTCTAACTCTTGCAAAACTAATTTATAACCTATTTCGGTATTTTTATTTTGTTTTTTCATACTAAAGTATCTGACGGCGGCTTCCGTTAAGTATTATAAAACACCGGTGGCTTTGTTTCCGATACATAAAATTTCGTCGATAATTCCCTCGTCGTTGATAATAGCTTTGTTTGTCCATAGGACACGGACGCACCCGCCGTTACTGCGGATATTCTCGTTTTCGTTTACGGAATGGCGTTCGGGATTCCTTATGATATCATCAATCATATCAATTAGATTTTTACCGGTTAAATCATTCTTAGAGACAATCGTCCCGATGACATTCTTACCCAATATATCCTTCTCGTAAAAACCGAAAAACCTTTGGGCATATTTGTTAAAGAAGGTGATATTACCTTTCTCGTCCATAACTAAGATAATACTGTTAGCATTATCCACTATCTGCCTGTATTTCTCATTGTTTGCTAATAGGATTCCCTGCTCCAGAACCCGCTTGCGCAGTAAGGTCAACTCCGAAAGAAGTTCTTCCCTACCCTTATCCCTATCTTCCATAGAATCTACTCCTTTTGTATTTTGGTGAGCCGCCTATTCTAAAGACCTTTCCTACGAGTAAAAGCTAGCGAATACTTTATAGGCGCTATAGTGCTTTCGCCTTGCCTTCCTCCTTCCATTTTAGTGATTCTATTCTATCATAAAAGTTCAATTATTCATCATTTTTTAAAAAATAATATTATTATCTTACGGGGAATTCTAAAAATAAAAAGGACTGAACGGTTAAGTCCAGCCCCCCCGTGGAATAAAATGGTGAGTTACTTCAACTGTTCCTTTACTTTGGGACGAGTAAAAAATAAATTGCTAACGCCTCAAAACATAAGATTAGTCTCTATCTTTTCAGGAATTTCTTATTGAATAGCTCTATCTGCTTTTCTAAGCCAGAAATTGTAGTTTCGAGTTTTTGGTTCAGCTGGATAATTGAGTTATTTGAGCTGACAAGAGACCCGAGGTTTTGATTAAGGCGGGATAATGACCACTGCATTTGCAGCATATAGACGCAAAGCAGAAAAAGCAAAACTAACATAAGCGTAAGGATTATATTGAGGTATTTAATCTTCCACATTTTATGGTTCCATTTTATACCAAATAAAATAAAATTACAAGCAATTTAGCAAGCAAAAAGCGGAAAAAACTAACAGGGATTATTAACGGTTTGTATGAGAGATAGAAACGGTCGCTATCTGCGGTACAGGCCAAGGAATAGCTAATAATACCGCGTAGTTTGAGGTAGGATTTTAGAGGAGTGGTGGCGGCGACTGGATTTAAACCAGTGACAAATCGGGTATGAGCCGACTACTCTATCAGGCTGAGTTACGCCGCCAATTTTAAAGGAATAGACCTATTAATATTAAACCAAAACCGAGCAGAGAACGAATCACTCTGCAGGCATCAGAAATCTTACTATGGCCGAGGAACCTTACTCTAATTGAAATAATTCCATCGAAAAAATTCCAGATACCAGCAATTATAACAAAAAGTTTAACTAAGGCAATACTCATTTATAATTTGGTTATGAAAAGCGCGTATCCTACTGCCAAGGCATTCAGGCATGTTAAAACTACAATCGCCGCGGCAATATCCTTGATCAACAAAATTTTAGTATGGTATTTTTCAGTAATAGTATTCATCATCAGCTCTACCGC
>JAPLLQ010000054.1:2531-4181 GCA_026387485.1 Candidatus Omnitrophota bacterium
CGGTAATACATAGTGCTACCAGTTCAATACCCCTGAGCTTAAACCAAAAACCCAGCAACAACGCAGCGATACCAAACATAAAGATAATCCGCATATTCCTATGATAAAGAAATAGATAGATAACGCCCCTTACGGCAACTTTAAAACTCTGCCGGAAACCGCCAATCTTAAAAATATCGCGAAAAAGTTGGTCTTTAGCCATTTTTATTTTTTCCTATATGCCTCTAAATATCTATCACAGTAGATCTGTTTATTTAAAATTAAATCCGAAGTTATCACCGCATCCATCAGCTCTTTGTCTAACGGGTCAAGTATTGCCGCGTCTAAACCAAAAAGTGCAGCCATAATCAGAAATGTGCGGTTAATCAAATTTCTCACTGAACTACCCTGGGAAACATTACTTAAACCAATAATAGTTTTCGGCGAAGGGTCAGAGATTATTTTAAACTCATGAATTGACTCTAAGATATCTTTCATTTGGGCCTGGGCAACATTGACCGGCAAGACTATCGGGTCAAGATATAAATCTTCGGGCGTAAACCCGATATCCGCGCAAGTAGCCACAATCTGAGCTGCCAGCTCTAAACGCTGGTCTTTATTTTGGGGGATGCCTTTTGCACTAATAGTTAAACCGATTAATTTAGCGTTATACTGCTTAGCCAGGGGAACAAGTTTTTCCAACTTCTCAAGATCCGCAGTCGTAGAATTAATAATCACTTTATTCTTGGTTACCTTTAACCCAGATTCAATAACCTGCGGCTTACTTGAATCTAGGACTAAGGTTTTTTCGGTTACTTCCTGGATAACCTCTACTAACCATTGGATATCCGAAAGAGGATCTTTTGAAACCGGGCCGCAATTTATATCTAAAGCATCAGCTCCAGCTTGAATCTGGCTAAGCGCGTATTTTTGGATGGTGGCTTTATCCTTCTCTTTTATTGCTTTACCTATATAGGGATACATCCCGTTAATCAATTCACCGATCACAAACAATCTTCTCTCCTTCCAAACAATTGGTTAATATAATTATTCACTTTTTCTGCTGCTTTAGGATGCCGCATCACTAAAAGATCACCTCCTGCCTGAATTAAAGCAGTGGCAGTAAGTATCTCCCAAATTATTCCCTGTTCAGGCTGATCAACTTTTGCTTCTTTCGCCCTCCATGCTTCTTGGCCGATAAAACAGATAAACGGGCTAGCCACGGTTTTATCCCCGGATAACGCGGCTAAGCGGGAGCGCTCCATAATAGAATAGGCATACTCTAATCCATATCCTAATGCGCCGATAGTCGGATTAATCACAATACGCTCTAAAGGTAAACCTATATCTGAAATCAGGATATTAAGCTGCTTAGCAATATTAATATCAATCGGTGATTCAGCAATGATACTGTGGCCGTCAGCCAGGACTGCAGCCGCTAAAGTCTTATAATTATCCTGCGCCGCACTTCCAATTAAACAGCGCTCTCCCTTGGCGGCTTCAGAGCAAACCGGTAAAAGTAAATTATCTTTGGCATCGTCTCCGCTCCCCACAATAATCAATGGCAAATCAACTTTTTTAAGTAACCGAGTGATAAATTTCGCTTCCTCTTCAGGGGCCTTATTCCCGAAATCCGGATGCGCACCCTGGAGCTTAACCGCTAAACACTCA
>JAPLLQ010000125.1 GCA_026387485.1 Candidatus Omnitrophota bacterium
GCCTAACTCGCCTGCCTCAAGTAAACAGGCCGTAACTAATTCTTTACCTACTCCCTTGTTGTGAAGCCTCTTTGCCACTGCCAATGATTTTATTTCAGCCAGGTCATCCCAGGAGATATGCATCGCGGCGCAACCGCTAACCTTTCCCTTCTCTTCCCAAACCCAGAAATCCCGAATATTTTCATATAATTCATTTAACGAACGCGGCAGCATAATATCCTGCTTGGCAAAATAATTTATTAAACCCTGAATCTCTTTTATATCTTTAATCTTCGCTTTCCTAATCATTTTATCTCTGTCCCTTTAGCCACAACTACAATCCCGGATTCACTGACAAAAAACTTCTTTTTATCTTCCTCTAGGTCATAACCAATAACTATAACCTGGGGAATATTCACGTCTTTATCAATAATCGCTCTTTTTATCTTTGCGTAGCGGCCAACATTAACCCCTTCCATAAGTATGGAATCATAGACTTCCGAAAAACTATTCACCCTCACATTCGGAGAAAGTATGGAGCGCTGAACCTTGCCTCCGGAAACTACACAACCACCGGAGACTACAGAATCCAAGACTAAACCGATTCTGCCGGCGATTTCTTCTCCTGAATGTACCGTCTTTGCCGGTGGAAATTGCTCCTGGTAGGTACGTAAAGGCCAATCCTTATCATAAAGATTAAAAGTGGGGCTAGCCTGAATCAGATCCATATTCGCTTCATAATAAGCATCAATAGTCCCGATATCCCGCCAATATTGCGCCTCACGGCGATTCTCGTCGATAAAATTATAAGCCACCACCTTAAGCCCCTTCTTAAGCATCTGAGGGATTATATCTTTACCAAAATCATGAGTCGAATTATGTTTCTTGGCGTCCTCATGCAATTCCTCTTCAATCACGGATTTTTTAAAAACATAAATCCCCATTGAGACGTAAACCTTATCCGGTTTAGCCGCTATAGTCTTGGGTACCTTGGGTTTCTCTTGAAAACCAACCACCTTGCTTTGCCCATCAACATCAACTATACCTAAATGACTGGATTTATCTTTATCAACCTCTACCACTCCGACTGTAAGGTCAGCGTTATTATCGCGGTGAAAATCAATCATACTGTAGTAATTCATTTTATAGATATGGTCTCCGGCTAAAATCAAAACCTCATCCGGCTGGTCCATCTCTAAAGTATATAAATTCTGATATATCGCATCGGCAGTCCCTAAATACCAGGAATCTCCTACTCTCTGCTGCGCAGGCAATAATTCGATAAATTGCGCTAACTCCGAAGGAAGGATATTCCAGCCTAAACGGATATGCCGATGTAAAGACGCGGATTTGTACTGGGTCAATAGATACATCCGGCGTAACCCGGAGTTAATACAATTGCTTAAAGTAAAATCAATAATCCGGTATATGCCGCCAAAGGGAACTGCCGGCTTAGTCCGGTCTTTAGTCAAAGGGAAAAGCCGCTCGCCTTTTCCCCCGGCCATAATAAATGTTAAAACTTTACGCATCATCTCAAGAACGCTCCGATTATACCATGCCTGACCATCATCACCGCGATTGCCGCAAGTAAAATATACATGATCTTGGAAAATGCCCGGGTGCCTGAGGGGCCGATAATTCTCATGATTACATCTGCC
>JAPLLQ010000038.1 GCA_026387485.1 Candidatus Omnitrophota bacterium
ATTTTTTCTTTTTCTTCAGGAACTCGCCGCAATAACGGCATTTAATAGCCTGATCCTGAATCTCTTCCACGCAAAAAGGGCACTTCTTCATACCTTCTCCTTTACCGTATTGATAAAATCACTTATCTTTTTATGGTCTTTTTTGCCCGGGCTTGCTTCAACGAAGCTTGAAACATCTACCCAATTCGGCCTAAGTTTACTTATCGCGCTTTTTACATTTGCGCTTGAGAGGCCTCCAGATAAGAAAACCGGACGCTTTATTTTATCTATTTTTTCCAATAAACTCCAGTTAAATCTTCTACCCGTGCCGCCGGCTCCGCTTTTAGAAAAAGTATCAAATAGATAGGCAAAAGTTTTATATTCTAGGATATCCTTTAGTTCTATTTTTTTAGCAACCTTAAATACCTTGATAATCTTATAGCCTTTAAATTTACGGCAAAATTCTTGCGATTCATCCCCGTGGAATTGTAACATATCAAGCTGACAAAGCTTAGCTATCCTTTTAATCCGCTTTTCTTTCTCATCAACGAATACCCCTACTTTAAGAATTTTTTTTGGTAAACTACGCGAAATATTTTTTGCTTTAAACGGATCAATGTAGCGGGAGCTTTTTTTATAAAATACAAAACCTATTGCCTCTGCTCCGCTAAATAAGCTGGCTAAAGCATCTTCCAAATTAGTTATACCGCAGATCTTGACCTTAACCACTACCACCCCATTATCTCTTCAACCTTTTTTAAAATATTCTGAGCCGACATAAAAGCTGAACCGATTAAAACCGCGTTTACCCCTAATATTTTTAAGAAAAGAACATCTTGCGAACTCTTAATACCACTCTCTACCACCACTGTTTTATCTTTAGGGATAAGCGGGAATAATTTCTCAACTATCTTAGAATCAACCTCCAGGGTATGTAAATTCCGGTTATTTATCCCAATAATAGAAGCCTCCTTTAATTTTAAGACCTTCTTTAACTCTTTTTCCGTATGCACTTCTACCAAACAATCAAGGCCGAGTCCGGAAGCTATATTTAAGAATTCGCAAATCTGGCCTTGAGTCAATAAATCAGCAATCAATAATATCGCGTCCGCGCCAAAATAACGCGACTCATAAATCTGATATGGCTCTAAAATAAAATCTTTCCTTAACACTGGTAGTGAAGTAAGATTCTTTACGTCATTGATATACGAGATATTCCCTAAAAAATAATCCTCCTCAGTAAGCACGGATATAGCCTGTACTCCCGCTTCCTGATAAATTTTAGCGATATCCAGATGGTTAAAATCCTCACAGAGTATACCTTGCGATGGAGATGCTTTTTTTATTTCGGCGATAAGTGCAATCTGGCGCGGCTTACTGATTACCTCTTTAAAAGGCCTAGTCGCCGGTAAACCGGTAACCTTTTGCTTCAATTCTTCTTCGGGGAATTGCTGTTTTGCCAGAATTAATCTTTCCTTCTTCTTTAAAATAATCTCTTTAAAGCTGTCTATTTTTTTCATTTCCCTGAATACTCCTTTAGCAGCTCTAGCTTCTCTCTTGCCTTTCCCGAATCTATTGAGCGCCGGGCAAGTTTTATCCCCTCTTCAATGGTTATCGCTCTATCCGCGGCATATATTGCGCATCCGGCGTTAAACAAAACTATATCGCGCTTCGCTTTGCCTTGACCGCCTAAAATATCAGTCACGATAGTCACATTATCATTAATACTGCCACCAACTAAATCATAAACCCAAAATCTTCCGGAGTAATTTCATAGTCGCGGAATTCTCCGTGAAAAGCCTCAGAGATGATAGTTTTATCAGTAGTAGTCACCTCATCAAGCCCGTCATTTCCATGTACCACTAAAACATGTTTAGTGCCTAAATTCGCCAGGACCCTGGCTAAAATAACAGTCCATTCCGGGCTATAAACTCCAATCAACTGGTTGGTTACCCGGGCAGGATTAATCAGCGGCCCTAAAATATTAAACATCGTTTTTTGGGCGTTTTTCTTACGCGCCGGCATAACATGTTTCATTGCCGGATGTAGGTTAGGCGCAAATAAAAAAGCTATCCCTATCTCCTCAAGACACTTTTTGATTTTCGCCTTATCCATATTGATATCTACACCTAAAGCCTCTAAAATATCCGCGCTTCCGCATTTACTAGAAACCGAACGGTTACCGTGTTTAGCCACAGTTACTCCTGCACCACTAGCGACAAAGGCCGTAATAGTAGAGATATTAAATGTCCCTTTCCTGTCACCGCCTGTACCACAGGTATCCAGTATATTCGGCCTATCCACAATAATCGGCTCAATATATTTAAGCATTACGGTTACTGCCGCAGTTAACTCCTCAATTGTCTCTCCCTTATCATTTAAAAAGGTGAGGAACTCAACAATATCCGCAGTTTCTGTAACCCCGCCTAAGATCTCCCGCATTATATCCTGCATCTGGCTACTATCTAAATTTTTTTTCTGGGCAAGTTTTTTTATTGCCTCTTTAATCATCATAATTTTAAGAAATTAGCTAAAATATCCTTACCTTTGATGGTAAGAATCGATTCCGGATGAAATTGCACTCCCCATACCGGGTATTGCTTATGTTTTAAACCCATAATCTCTTTCTCTTTAGTCTGGGCGGTTATCTCCAGGCAATCAGGCAAGCTCTTTCTTTCCACTAGCAAAGAATGATACCGGGTAGCTTCAAAAGGATTGGGAATAGCCCGGAAGATATCTTTTCGGTTATGATAAATCAAAGATGTCTTGCCGTGCATGAGCTTCTTGGCTTGGACAATCCGGCCGCCGTAAATAAAACCTATTGCCTGATGGCCAAGGCAGACGCCTAATATAGGAATTTTCCCGCTAAACTCTTTTATCAGGTTACAGGAGATCCCGGCATCTTCCGGTCGGCCAGGCCCGGGAGAAATTACTATTCTTGCCGGCCTAAGCTGCTTAATCTTGGCTAAGGTTATCTGGTCATTCCGAAAGACTAAGACGTCCTGGCCTAACCCTCCTAGATATTGAACCAGGTTATAAGTAAAGGAATCATAGTTATCAATCATTAAAATCATATTCTTCACCTTATTCCTTCTCTCTCCAAACCTTAGCGCCTAACTTCTCCAGTTTCTCCTCAATATTTTCATATCCCCGCTCTAAATGGTATATCCTTGAAATAGAGGTTTTCCCGTGGGCAGCTAATCCTGCTAATACTAAACAAGCAGAAGCGCGTAAATCTGAAGCCATAACCGGGGCTCCGGATAATTCTTTAATCCCCTCAACAATAGCGTGCGGGCCTTCTCTTTGGATACGCGCGCCCATCCGGTTAAGCTCGGCAACATGCATAAACCTGTCCGGATAGATTTTTTCGGTAATCACGCTTATCCCCCCAGTAACGCTCATCAAGCTCATCATCTGAGCCTGCATATCAGTAGGAAAACCCGGATAAGGAAGAGTGGTAATATTTACCGCTTTAAGCTGCTTTTTAGCGCGTACATGAATAGAATTTTCTGTTTTAATCATGCTTACACCGGCTTCCTCTAATTTATCAATCAGGGCACCTAAATGTCTGGATAAAGCATTTTTAATCAGGATATCGCCGTGGGTAATCAGGGTGGCTAAAATCATTGTCCCGGCCTCGATCCTATCAGGTATAATTGTGTGGGTTGCTCCATGCAGGTACTTAACTCCCTCGATCTCAATAATCGGCGTACCCTGGCCTTTGATTTTTGCGCCCATCTTAATTAA
>JAPLLQ010000030.1 GCA_026387485.1 Candidatus Omnitrophota bacterium
CCAGCACAGTTTTACAAAAGTTGGGGCTTTCTTTAGAGAATATCCGGATTGAGGTAGAAAAATTAGTTCAGCCGGGCCCGACTACTCAAATCATCGGTGATATACCTTTTACTCCCCGGTCAAAAAAGGCATTAGAGCTGGCTGCTGAGGAGGCGCGGGCATTAGGCCATAATTATATCGGGACCGAGCATCTTCTTTTAGGCCTTATTCGCGAAGGAGAGGGGATAGCTTCACAGGTGTTATTAAATTTAGGTTTGGATTTAAATACTGTGCGTAGTGAAGTTATGGAATTATTAGGTTCAGCTTTACCGGGACAAAGTGGATTGGGGCAGCAGGCCAAGAGTAAAACTCCGGCCTTAGATGCCTTTGGCCGCGACTTGACTGCCTTGGCAAAAGAGAATAAACTTGATCCGGTAATTAACCGTGAGCAGGAAATTGAACGGGTGATTCAGATATTAAGCCGGCGGACTAAAAATAATCCGGTTTTGTTAGGTGAGGCAGGGGTAGGAAAAACCGCTATTGTTGAAGGTTTATCTCAGGCGATTATTGCCGGGAATGTCCCGGAGATATTAAGAGGCAAGCGGATGATTAGTTTGGATTTAGCGTTGATGGTCGCTGGCACAAAATACCGCGGCCAGTTTGAGGAAAGAATTAAAGCGGTGATGGAGGAGATCAAGCGTTCGCAGGATATTATTATTTTTATCGATGAGTTACACACTCTAGTTGGCGCGGGCGCGGCAGAAGGGGCGATTGACGCTTCAAATATTTTAAAGCCGGCATTATCGCGGGGCGAGATGCAGTGTATCGGTGCAACCACTATGGATGAATACCGCAAATACATTGAGAAGGACGCAGCATTGGAGCGTAGGTTCCAGACGATTATGGTTGAGCCGCCGACAGTTGAGCAGACTATTGAGATGTTAAAGGGCTTGCGGGATAAATATGAAGCTCACCATCGGGTTACTTTTAATGACCAGGCTTTAGAGGCAGCGGCGAAACTATCCGACCGCTATATTTCCGGAAGATTCCTGCCGGATAAGGCCATTGATTTAATTGATGAGGCAGGCTCGCGGGCCCGGCTTAATGTTTTGATTGTGCCTCAGGATATAAAAAAGCTGGAGGAGAAAGTTGAATCATTAAGGAAAGAAAAAGAATCATTTATTAAAAGCCAGGATTTTGAAAAAGCAGCATCTTTACGCGATCAGGAGAGGGTGGCTCGTCAGGAATTAGAGCGGTTGAATAAAGAATGGTCTCAGGCCAAAGATAAGATGCGGCCGGAAGTGGGGGAAGAAGAGATCGCTAAGATTGTTGCTCAGTGGACAGGGATACCGATATTCAGGTTAGAAGAAAAAGAGAGCGAAAAATTATTAAAGATTGAAGAGGAGCTGCATAGGAGGGTAGTCGGGCAGGATGAACCGATTAGCGCGATTGCCCACGCAGTCAGGCGTTCGCGGGCCGGTATCAAGGATCCCAAAAGGCCGATCGGTTCGTTTATATTTTTAGGCCCAACAGGCGTAGGAAAGACTCTGCTTGCTCGGGCCCTGGCAGAATTTATGTTTGGGGATGAGGATGCTTTAGTCCAGTTGGATATGTCGGAATATATGGAAAAATTTAATGTTTCCCGGCTTATCGGCGCGCCACCCGGATATGTAGGTTATGAAGATGGTGGGCAATTGACTGAGAGGATTAGGCGCAGGCCCTATGCGGTAATTCTTCTGGATGAGATTGAAAAAGCCCATCCGGATGTTTTTAATTTATTGCTCCAGGTTTTTGAGGAGGGCCGGCTCACCGATAGCTTTGCCAGGAAAGTGGATTTCCGTAATACCGTGATTATTATGACTTCTAATGTCGGGGCGGATTTAATCCGTAAGACCGGTTCACTCGGTTTTAAAACTCAGAAGGAAGAAGTCTCTTATCAGGAGATGAAGGATAAGCTCCTTGAGGAGGTCAAGCATACTTTTAAACCGGAGTTCCTAAACCGGATTGACGACATTATCGTCTTTAGGCAGCTGGTCAAGGAAGATTTGCAGCGCATCATTGATATTGAGATTGGTTTGGTCGCTGCCAGGTTGCGCGAACAAAATATTAATCTAGAGATTACCGCAGAAGCTAAAGAGCTGCTTATTGAAAAAGGCTTTGATCCGGTATTCGGAGCCCGGCCTTTAAAAAGGACAATTCAGCGGTTCTTGGAGGATCCATTGGCCTCAGATATAATCTCCAAAAAATTTAAGGATGGTTCAAAAATCAGGATATCGCGTAAAAACGAAGAGTTAATTTTTGAATAATGAGGGCCTATGTTTAAAGTAATGATTGATGAGTTTTTTATCGTTATCGGACGTAATGTCATGGCTTCCTTATATTTTTTGGGAGGCCTGAGTAACTTAGCACTTAAAACCATCTACTTTACTTTTGTTCCGCCTTTTAATAAGGGGCGTTTCCTTGACCAGGCTAGAAAAGCCGGTTCTGATAGCCTTCCGATAGTTTCTCTGATCGCCCTATTTATCGGTTTCATCTTTGCTTTGCAGACCGCTTATTTTATGCAGCGCATCGGCTCGGAAATTTATATAGCGAGCTTAGTCGCACTCTCCATTGTCCGGGAATTAGGCCCGGTAATTACCGCCCTGGTGGTAGCCGGCAGGGTAGGTGCTTCGATTACCGCGGAACTAGGGTCAATGCAGGTGACCGAACAGATAGATGCTTTGGAAACCTTAGCTACTAATCCGATAAAATACCTGGTTGTCCCGCGTTTTTTGGCTTTAACTCTGATGCTGCCTTTATTGACATTATATGCTGATGCTATCGGCATCTTGGGTAGTTACATTATCTGTGTATTTAAACTTGGAATATCATCAGGTATGTATTTACGTGTTACTGCCGAAGCGCTGTTATATAAAGATTTATTTACCGGTTTATTTAAAACTGTATTCTTCGGGATGATTATCTCCCTCGTCAGTTGTTACGAAGGTTTTAATGTCCAGGGCGGGGCAGAGGGGGTAGGGCATGCCACTACCCGTTCGGTAGTTTTTTCTTTTATTATGATCATTGTCGCAGACTGTTTCTTCACAGCCATATTTTACTTTATCTTTCCTTAAAAAAATGATTGAGATATCGGATTTACACAAGTCACTTATCGGAAATAAAGTTTTAAAGGGGGTAAACCTTAAGATAAATACCGGCTCGACCTGTGTAATCATCGGCCGCTCCGGTTGCGGCAAGTCAGTCTTGCTTAAGCATATTGTGGGAATTTTAAAGGGCGACCAGGGTAAGGTTTTGATAGACGGACAGGATGTAGGCGCTCTTAATGAAGGAGACTTGGATGTTTTACGGCTATGAGCGTGGGTGAGAATGTAGGTTTTGGTTTGATTGAGCATGGTCATATCCCACATAAAGAACTATTGAATAGGATAGAGGAGTCTTTATCTTTGGTGGCCTTAAGTGGCATAGAGCATCTGATGCCTTCGGAATTAAGCGGGGGAATGAAGAAACGCGTGGCACTAGCCCGGGCAATTTGTATTAAACCGCAGATTATTCTTTATGATGAGCCGACAACCGGAGTTGATCCGATTACTGCCGATAGTATTAATGAATTAATTAGAAGCATGCATGATAAATTGAAGATTACTTCCATTGTAGTTACTCATGACATGAAGAGCGCTTATCATGTGGCTGATAGGATTGCCATGCTCTATCAGGGTAAAATCATTGCTGAGGGCTTATCTAAGGAGATCCAAAATACCAGGCATCCTGTAGTGCATCAATTTATTAATGGTTTGGCCCATGGCCCGATAACCGAAAATTTGAAAAACTCAGAAAATTTAGATAAAGCGGAGGCTTAATATGATATTTGGTAAAACCAAGACAGAATTAAAGGTGGGAGTTTTTGTTTTTATCGGTATGATTATCCTAGCTGTTTTTATTTTATCTCTTGGTAAAGTCAAGACCTGGGCTTCGGGTTACCAGGTTAATTTTATCTTTAATTTTGTCAACGGCGTTAAGAATGGCGCGCCGGTAAGGTTTGCCGGAGTTGATGTCGGAGAGGTAAAATTAATTAGATTTTACTTTGATGATAAAGAATCCAAAACCAAGGTTCGCTTAAGCTGTAGGGTGAATAATAGCGTTAAAATACCCGTGGATTCCACTATTTGGGTTAACACCTTAGGTTTGTTAGGAGAGAAATACGTTGAGATTATGCCGGGCAAGGATTATAACAACTGCCTGCTTGCGAATCAGGATTTAATCGGCGACGATCCTATGCCGATGAATGAAGTTATGAAATTCGCCAAAAATATTGCTTCTAATCTTGATCTGGGGGTATCAAAGGTAGTCCACAAGGAGGGTACGGTTGGTAAGCTACTTTATGATGATAAAGTCTATAACGAATTAGACGCTTTGGTTACAGATTTACGCAAAAACCCCTGGAAATTATTCTGGAAAACTAAGGAAAAAAAATAATTTAGTAACTAGTAACTCGTAATGAAAATAAAAACAGTATTTAGTTGTCAGAGCTGCGGGTATCAATCGCCTAAATGGCTGGGAAGGTGCCCGGATTGTAATAAGTGGAATTCATTTGTTGAGGAGGATTACTCTAGCTCTAGCATAAAAGGCAAAGAACGCTCTTGCTTATATAAGGATGAACCGGTTCTTTTAAAAGATGTGGAGGTAGAGGAGGATGGCCGCCTTAAAACCGGGATTATAGAATTAGACCGGGTTTTAGGCGGTGGTATAGTCAAGGGTTCGGTAGTTTTAATCGGCGGAGATCCGGGAGTCGGAAAATCAACTATTTCATTGCAAGTCTCTGCCCAGTTAACTAGCCAAGGTATCACGGTTCTTTATGTTAGCGGTGAAGAGTCAGTTGCCCAGACAAAATTAAGGGCCAAACGTTTAGGTTCCCATGAGTCAAGCCATCTTTATATCGTTAACCAGACCGATCTTTCTTTAATCGTTGAATACATTAAAAAACTTAAGCCCAAGGTTGTTATCATTGATTCAATTCAAGTGGTTTTTGATCCGGGGATAAGCTCTTCTTCCGGCAGTGTCAGCCAGGTAAGAGAGTGCGCCGGGATACTTACCCAGTTAGCCAAAACTAGCGGAACATCTATTTTTATTATCGGCCATGTGACAAAAGAGGGGACACTCGCCGGGCCGCGGGTCCTAGAGCATATCGTCGATACCGTGCTTTATTTTGAAGGCGACAGGTTTTCCATATACCGGATATTACGCGCGGTAAAAAACAGGTTCGGTTCAACTAATGAAATCGGCGTTTTTGAAATGGGTACTGGTGGTTTAAATGAAGTTAAAAATCCCTCGGAGATTTTTTTATCAGAAAGGCCGCATGATGTATCCGGTTCAGTAGTTACTTCTATACTAGAGGGAACACGTCCGCTTTTGGTAGAGATACAGTCATTGGTTTCCCGGTCGAGTTTTGGTTATGCTCGCAGGCGCTCCCAGGGGTTCGATTATAACCGCTTAAGTTTGTTAGTTGCGGTATTAGAGAAGAGGATAGGTTTGGCCCTTGAGGCTGAGGATATTTTTGTAAATGTCGCCGGAGGGATAAAGATTGAAGACCCGGCAGCAGACTTAGCAGTTGCGGTAGCAGTTGCCTCTGCCTTTCGTGAGCAACTGGTAATACCTCAGGCAGTAGTTTTAGGCGAAGTGGGTTTGGCTGGCGAGATACGCAGTATATCGCAGGCAGCTTTACGCATTAATGAAGCTGAAAAGTTAGGTTTTAAGCATTGTATACTACCGAGAAACAATTACCGCAATCTTAAAGATCATAAAGGCGATATTGAATTAATTCCGGTTGCCACCTTAAAAGAAGGATTGGATATTGTATTGGGCTTTTCCTCAAAGGATGGAAAAGCCTATTCTTCCGGATAGCACTCGGCCTTATCGGATAGGCCGGTAACGCAGAAAGCGGACACTCGCCCATCAAATTGGGCGAGGTGTGTGCACTTGCTGTGCAAGGAGGTAGATAATGAATTTATTATTAGCGCGTATCTTATTTTTTGTTGGTAGCATGATTGTCGGTTATCAGGCAGGGGATATGGTTGGTATTGCTGTCGGAGGCGGGGCTGCTTTAGTAATGATAGTCATTGAAATTGGCTTACGTAAAGTTTCGGTAAGCGGGCTTTCTAGCGCGGTATTCGGGCTTATTTTAGGTTTGATTATGGCTAAGTTAGTCGGGGATGCCTTTAGCCTTGCTCCCCTTGCCGCCAGTACATTATCAACTATCAGGGTTACCTTGACTTTGGTTTTTTGCTATTTAGGTATGGTCATGGCTTTGCGCGGTAAGGACGAGTTTAATATTATTATACCTTATGTGCGTTTACGCCGGCAGGATCAGGCTGAAGAGATTACGATTGTAGATACTAGCGTGATTATTGACGGGAGGATTGTAGATATCTGTAAAACTAAGTTTCTCGGAGGAAAAGTAATCATCCCCAAGTTTGTCTTAAGAGAATTGCAGCAGATCGCCGATTCCACTGATCCGATTAAGCGTCAAAGGGGCAGAAGAGGGTTAGAGATTTTACATACAGTGCAAAAAGAATCGGGTTTGGATATAACCATATCCGAAGAGGATTTCGCGGAGACCACGGAAGTAGACGCAAAGTTAGTCAAATTAGCCAAGTTGTTAGAGGCTAAGATACTGACTGTAGATTTTAACCTTAACCAGGTGGCCACTATTCAGGGGATTAAAGTTTTAAATATAAATGAGCTCGCCAATGCTTTAAAACCGTTAGTTTTCCCGGGAGAACAAATGCAGATTAAGCTGATCAAAGAAGGCAAGGAGCATAATCAGGCGATAGGCTATCTTGATGACGGGACAATGGTAGTTGTAGAAGATGCCCGTAGATTACTCGGGCAAGAGGTAAAAGTTGCGGTAACTTCTGTACTTCAGACTCAGGCGGGCAGGATGATTTTTACCAAGATAGAGCGGTAATGTATGTTAAGTGTAATTTTATTGGCTGCGGGATCAGGCAAGCGGCTTAAAACAAAAGTTTCAAAAGTTGTTTTTAAATTAAATTCCCGGCCGCTTGTATATTATTCTCTTTGTACTTTAAGCAGATGCCCTGAAGTTAATGAAATTACTGTAGTAGCTAATGCCCAAAATATTAAGAGTATAGCTAGCGTTATTAGGAAATACCAGATAAAGAAAGTAAGCGGTATTGTTTTGGGAGGCAAGAGGCGGCAGGATTCAGTAGCTAATGGTCTTAAGGCAATAGACCCGAAAACAAGATTAGTTTTAATCCATGATGGAGCAAGGCCTTTTATTGAAAAAGAAATAATATCTTCGGTGATTAAAGAAGCCGAGAAGCGGGGTGCAGCAATTGTCGGGGTGCCGGTTAAGGCAACGATAAAAGAAGCCCGCAGTAAAATTACAGTAAAGAGAACGCTGGATAGAAGCAAGCTGTGGGAGATACAGACCCCCCAGGTATTTAAGAAAGGGTTGATTTTAAAAGCTTATAAGAAATTTAACCGGATTCCGGCTACGGATGACGCAGGATTGGTAGAAAAGTTAGGCGTGAGAGTGGGAATAGTTTTGGGTTCATATAATAATATCAAAATAACTACGCCTGAGGATTTACTTTTAGCTAGGGGGATTCTAAAGGGATGGAAAGCCGCATCGGTTTAGGATATGATATTCACCGCTTGCAGGAAGGCAGGAAACTTTATCTTGGCGGGGTAGAGATACCTTACATTAAAGGCCTTTTAGGCCACTCTGATGCGGATGTCCTAATACATGCTTTATGCGATGCCTTACTAGGTGCTATCGGCGAAGGCGATATCGGCGAACAATTTCCTGACACCGATCCTAAGTACCACAATATTGCAAGTAGTAATTTATTAGAGATAGTTTTAGGCTGGGTGAGGAAAAAGGGATTCCAAGTTATTAATGTTGATACAATAGTCATTGCTCAGGAACCGGCATTATCGCCTTTTAAAAAACATATCCAGGAAAACCTGGCTAGAATCTTAAAGATAGAAAAAGATTGCGTTAGCGTTAAAGCAAAAACTAATGAGGGTTTGGGTGAGCTTGGCAGGAAAGAAGCTATTGCCTGCTACGCGGTAACTTTAATTAAGAAGGAGTGTTTCCATATTCTTTTATCAAGATATCCGGGCAGCCCAGAAAAAGGATCCTGCGGCCAAGACTTTCATTGAAATCCTGCTTTTATATCAGGGATTGCATGCTTTGGTTGCTTATCGGGTAGCGCATTTCTTTTACAGCTTAAAGCTATTTTTTATCGCCCGGTTTATTTCTCAAGTTTCCCGCTGGGCAACCGGAATCGAGATTCATCCCGGAGCAAAGATCGGCGAACGGTTTTTTATTGACCATGGGATGGGAGTGGTTATCGGGGAGACCGCGATTATCGGTGATGATGTCCTGCTCTATCAAGGAGTGACCCTGGGAGGGACAGGTATAGAAAAAGGTAAACGCCATCCTACGATTGGCAATAATGTGGTTATCGGCGGCGGGGCAAAGGTTTTAGGGAATATAAGTATCGGAGATAATTCCTATATCGGCGCCAATGCTGTAGTGATTAATGACGTTCCGCCTAATTCTACTGTTGTGGGTGTGCCTGGAAGAATTACTAAGCAGGACGGTAAGAAGATAGATGTCAGCCTTGACCATATCCATACCCTTGATCCGATAATGCAGTCTATCGAAGAACTACAGAAAAAAATAGAAGCCTTAGAAAAGAAAAAACAACCTTAAGCCGTTCTAACCAATTCATGGCTATTTTTATATACAACTCCCTTACCCGTAAAAAAGAAGAATTCCTTCCCTTAAAACCGCCGCAAGTAAATATTTACACCTGCGGGGTGACTGTCTATGATGAAAGCCACATAGGCCATGCCCGCTCACTCTATATTTTCGACCTGATCAGAAGATATCTTAAGCAACGCGGTTTTAATATTAAGTTCGTGCGTAATATTACCGACATCGATGATAAAATTATTAACCGGGCTAATGAATTAAAGGTAGATTGGCAGGAGCTGGTTAAGAAATATATCAGCGGGTATTATGAGGATTTGGCTAACTTAGGGATAGATAAGGCGGATTTTGAGCCGCGGGCAACTGAAAATATCCCCCAGATGATTAAATATATTGAAGGCCTGATTAAAAATGGGTTTGCTTATGAATCAGGAGGGGATGTTTATTTTAATGTCCGAAAATTCCAGAGTTACGGAAAGTTATCCGGGCAGAGCATTGACTCTATGCAAAAGAGTGTGCGGATTGAGCCAAGCGAACTTAAGAAAGACCCTTTAGATTTTGCATTATGGAAAAAGTCTAAAGAAGGCGAACCCTGGTGGGATAGCCACTGGGGAAAGGGCAGGCCCGGCTGGCATATTGA
>JAPLLQ010000148.1 GCA_026387485.1 Candidatus Omnitrophota bacterium
AGCGCACTGCTCCTAAAGCTGCAACAAAAACCAGGAATAAAAGCATAGCGGCATACAAAAAATAGGTCCAGTCTAAAAAGTAGCGGTAATTTGTATTTGAAACTATTAAAAAAAACAGCAACCCTAAAATAACCCAAAGTATCTGGCGCTGGTAAATTGTCTCCCAGAGTTTACCCTCTTTCTGGTAAGTGCTACTGTATATGGATATCACCCCTAGGCAAGAAATTAAAATCGCGATAATTAAAATAACCGGAATGGAATTTCTCATATTAATCCTTGATTAATCATCTCCTCAATTATCTGTTTAGCTGCTACGCATGACACATAACCCGGCCCACCGTGCTCCAGGAATACGCAGATTACATATTTAGGTTTTTCAAATGGGAAAAACCCGGCAAACCAAGCATGGGGTTGAGACGGAGGAGCTTGGGCGGTTCCGGTTTTTCCGGCAACGCTTATGTTTAAACTCGATAAGACATTGCCTGTACCAGTCGGACTACTAACAACGTATCTTAATCCTTCTTTTATTTGTTCAATCGTTTCAGGTTTGATAGATATTTTTTCAATTCTTTTTTGATACATAGATACGTCGCGTCCGTCTATGGTTTTGATGATATAAGGAGTCACTAAATATCCGTCATTGGCAAAAACCGCCATCATCCTGGTAATTTGTAGTGGCGTTACCGAAACATCACCCTGGCCTATGCTTAAGTTTGCCGTATCACCTTCATACCAATTCCTGAATTGATTAATTTTTCTCTGTAAGGGTGAAGGAATAAAGCCCGAAACCTCATGAGATAATTCTAATCCGCTAGGCCGGGAAAAGCCAAACTTCAACGCGTAATCGTGGATACTCTGACCCCCTAAAAGCAAACCGGTTTTATAAAAAAATGTATTGCAGGAATGGGTAATCGCGGCAATTAAATTCTGCGAATCGTGAATACTCCAGCAGGCAAATTCCTTTCTTCCTACTAATAAACTCCCCCGGCAGATAAAAGAGGTATTCGAATTTATCTTCTTACTTTCCAGGCCTCCTGCTGCTACAACTACCTTAAATACTGAACCAGCAGGATAAGCGCTGCTTATCGCCCGGTTCATTAAGGGAGCACTACTGTTGTTAAATAGCTCAGCAATAACTGAATTTTGCTTCTCGGCAAAAACTCCAGGATCGAATCCGGGAGAACTAACCATGGCCATAACCTCTCCCGTATAAGGGTCCATAATCACGATTGCGCCCTTGCGGTAATCAAGTTTATCTTCGATTATTTTTTGAATTTTAAGATCAAGGGTGAGTTGAATATCTTTTCCATTGACCGGAGGCTGAAACCCCAACTGGCGCATCAGCCTTCCCCGATGGTCAACTTCAAAAGAAAGACCACCCTCTTCCTGACGTAGATAATAATCATATTTCTCTTCGACTCCTCCGAAACCCACAATATCTTTAGTCTTGTAGCCGTAATCTTTTAGCCGAGTCAGGCGCCAGCGGTCAATTTCACTTACATAGCCTAAGACGTGACATGCAAGTTTGGAATAAGGGTAGTGTCTTAATGGATTAGGTTGAATGATTATGGAAGGGAACTCTATCTTTAACTCTTCCAAGGCAATCGCCTGTTTCGTCCCTATATTCCTAGCAATAACTATAGGCATTGACCCTGAGATAAAGTTTTTCTTATAACTAATTTTTAAATCCCCAACACTCTTATCTAAGATACGTGAGGCAGCCAGCATAATTTTATCCTGCCCCTCTCCTTCCTGCGGGAGGATCATTAAATCATAAGAGAGTTTGCTATCCACGATTACATTACCAGCGCGGTCAAGTATCTTCCCCCGGCATCCGCTTTGAGCTAAAAGCCTGATACAGTTCTTATCCCCCAAGCGGAGGTATTTTTTAGTCTGAATAACCTCAAGATCCAGCAGGCCGAAGAGTAAAAATAAAAAAAGGCTAATCACTGCCCAGCTGATAAATTTAACCCTATTCATATTTTCTTAACGGGAATTTAAAGGTATCCGCTTGATTAATTGAAATACTGCTGGAAAAAATAAAGTTGAATAGATAGAACTCAAAAATACTGTGCGTAAAAAAATCCCTAAAGGTATAACGCTTCCAGCATAAACTCTGGATAAGCCAAGAATAATATTATCTAACAACGCGACAATGAGGACTACTAACAACCGCATCCAATTATCATCTAAAGATATTTTGCGGGATAATTCTACCATCGTAAATCCCCAAAGGCAAAACAAGATAGTGTGGATGCCAAATTGGCCAAGGCTATATACGTCTTTAAATATTCCTGATAGGATAGCAAAAACTAAAACCGATTTTAAATCTAAAAATAAACTCACGCTAATAACACCGAGCAATAAAAGGTCCGGCTTAACCAAAAATAGCTTAAAATAATTTAAGAATGTTATCTCTAAAATACCAAATCCCGTAATCGTTAACAGAAAATTTAGAATTCTCATGGTATAACTACCAGGACTTCCTCGATATTCGCAAGATTCACTGCCGGTTTGATTATGGCGTAACGGCTAAGCCCGGAAAATTCCTTTCCGGTCTCAATCACTCTGCCGATAAGCAGGCCTTTAGGGAAAGTTTGATTTAATCCGGAGGTAATAATTATATCCTGTGGCTTAATATCCGCTTCCTCAGGCAAATATTTCATCATAAGGTTTGCGCCCAATGTCCCGCAAACCAAGCCTTCCTGGCGGCTACGCTGGACTAAAGCCGAAATTCCTAGAGCCGGGTCATTAATCAGTATTACTTTACTGGTAGAATCCGTAGTATCAATTATACGTCCGGCTAGCCCCAGATACGTCATCACAGTCATCCCTTGCCTTATACCGTTATAACTACCTTTATCAATTATCAGGCTTGAAGACCAATTTTCTGTAGAGCGGGTAATTACCCGGGCAGTAATAACTCGAAGCGGGGATTTCTGTTTTAAGCTAAGGATATTCTTTAACCGGTTATTCTCTAAATAAAACTCATTTAGAGTATTTACCCTATTCCTTAAGAAATCTATTTCTTTTTCCAGTTTTTCATTTTGGATGAGGTTGCGGTGGTAAAAAATAATCCCGCCTGTCTCGCGCTGGATTAAAGCTAAGATGCCTAACACAGGATTAAAGCTATTTAATTGAAGCGCCCTTAAGCTGGATATGGAAAAGGAAAGGAAAAACAGGAAGGCGACAAATATTACAGGAAATATTAGCTGTTTTTTAAGCTTAAACACATTTTATACGCAAGAAAAAAATCTTAGGTGTGCACTACGTCGGACTTTACGGAGACCGTAACCTTTTTTAGGTATTTAATTTCATCTAAAACTTTACCTGTGCCTTGAGCCACAGCAGTCACCGGGTCATCGGCAATATGCACAGGCAAACCGGTTTCTTCGGATATAAGTTTATCCAGGCCTTTAAGAAGAGATCCTCCCCCGGCCATAACAATTCCATGGTCGATTAAATCTGAGGCTAATTCCGGCGGTGTCCTCTCCAAAGAAATTTTAGTTGCCTCTAAAATAGCCCGTAACGGCTCTTGTAATGATTCCCTTATTTCTTCCGAAGTTATGGTAACTGTCTTAGGCAGGCCGGCAATCAAATCCCGGCCCTTTACCTCTAAACTCATCTCTTCTTCTAACGGGTATGCCGAGCCGATCTTGATCTTGATATCCTCAGCAGTGCGCTCCCCGACCATCAGGTTATAAGTTTTCTTAAGGTACTCGATAACCGCTTCATTCATCTCATCACCGCCGATACGTATAGACTTAGAGAAAACCGTTCCGGCAAGAGAAATTACCGCGATTTCAGTTGTCCCGCCTCCGATATCAATAATCATATTACCTATCGGCTCCTGTATTGGCAGGCCTACTCCGATTGCCGCAGCTATCGGTTCTTCAATTAAGAATACCTCGCGTGCCCCGGCCCGCTCCGCGGAATCTTTAACTGCGCGCTTCTCAACTTCGGTAATCCCGGAAGGAATAGCAATAACGATTCTTGGCCTGACCAGAACCCTACGGTGATGGACTTTTTTAATAAAGTACCGCAGCATTGCTTCAGTTATCTCAAAATCAGCAATAACCCCATCTTTCATCGGCCGGATAGCTACAATGTTTCCGGGAGTACGGCCAAGCATTCGCTTGGCTTCTTCCCCTACTGCTAAAACATGGGATGTACCCCGTTCAATGGCAACCACTGAAGGTTCGCAAAGGACCACGCCTTCGCCCTTAACATAAACCAGGGTAGTAGCAGTACCCAAGTCAACCCCCATATCATTAGAGAATAGTCCTAAAATATAATTTACCGTATTTTTGATTATCTGGTAGATTTTTACCATCTTTTTCTCCCCCTTAAGTGTAGTGTAGGGAATTCTATCAGAGATTTAACTATATGTCAAATAAAAAGTTATAAAAATTATTTAGTTAACGAGCGCAAAATAGACAAGAATTCAGGGAAAGACTTATTTATACAAAAGGTATCATCAATTTCAGTCCGGCCTCCTGCAGCAAGCCCGGCAATAATCATGCTCATCGCCGTACGATGATCCCCGAAACTTCTTAACCTTGCTCCTTTAAGCTGAACCGGGCCTTTGACTATAATATTTTCTGCGCGGGCTGATTTATCTACTGCAATATCAGCTCCCATCTTCTTTAAATTCTCAAGGACTGACCTTATCCGGTCAGTCTCTTTAACCCTTAGTTCCCCTACTCCTTCAAAAATAGTCCTGCCTTTGGCAAAACAACTAGCTACCATTAAAACCGGTAACTCATCTATTAATGAAGGTATTTCGGCTTTCTTAACCACAGTACCTTTTAATAAGCTGCTCTTTACCTTAATCTCTCCTATTGGCTCATACCCTCCGGCATCTGGCCTGTGGCACCTAACCTGTATATCCGCCCCCATCCTTTTTAGCACCCTAATTACCCCTAAACGCGAAGGATTAATACTGATATTTTTGAGGCAAACCCGGGAACCTGCAATAATAGTGGCGCCAACGATGAAAAACGCCGCCGAAGAAATATCACCGGGAATATAAATTAAACCTGGTGTGGATAATCTCTTGCCTCCTTCTATAACTATAGTATTTCCTTTAGGTTTTATCCCTGCCTTAAATAATTTAAGCATCCTTTCAGTATGATCACGGGTCTTAACTAACTCAATAACTTTGGTAGCTCCCTTAGCGTAAAGCCCGGCTAGTAAAATTGCTGACTTTACCTGAGCTGATGCTACCGGCATTTTATAAGTAACTGCCCTAAGATCTCCTCCCTGAATTGTAATCGGCGGATACTCCTCTTTAGATTTTAATTTTGATTTTATCTTAACCCCCATCATTCTTAAAGGAGCGGTAACTCTTAACATCGGCCTTTTGGAGAGTGCTTGCCCAGCGGTTACTCTTGTCCGAAAATCTTGGCCAGCCAAAATACCAAGCAGAAGCCTAAGGGTAGTCCCGGATTCTGCGATGAATATATCGCTTTCAGGCTTATTTAAACCATGGAGGCCTTCTCCAAAAACAGTAATTGTATTCTGGGAGCCTGGTTTAATTTTTACCCCTAATTTTTTTAAGGAATTAATAGTAGCCAGACAGTCTTTATTGGCAGGAAAATTTTTAATCTGGGTGCTACCGCGACTTACAGCGCTTAAGATTACTGCCCGATGGGCGATAGACTTATCGCCGGTAAGAATTATTTTACCCTTAAGACCTAAGCTTGACTTAAATACAAAAGGCCGCATTTAACTTTTTTTGACGACCTTATCACCTTCCCTAATTTTATCTTTTATATCTTCGGATGTAAAGCCGGCGGCAGCCATGCTATCATGAAGTTTCTCGACTTTTATATCACCGATGGCCTGATTCCCTTGGTACACTGCAAAGGTATCCCCCATCCCGACCTTATCTTTGCTTCCCAGATTAATCACCGCAAAACCATATTCTTTATTTACTACTAATATTTTACCTTCGAGAGCTTTAAGAACGGGCGGTTCTTCTTTTTTAACAGGCTCAGCTAGTTTCTTCTCCTTTAAACCCTTATTAACCTCAATCTTGCCTAATTCTACGCCCGGAACCTTTATTTTCGCCTCTGCCTCTTTAGCCTTAGCCTCTAAATCAATCTTCTGTGACTCAAGCGCAACCAATTTATCCTGTATCTTCTTAACTTCCTCCTGAGAATCATTAAGCTTTTTTTCTAAATCTGACCTTAAGCTCTTTTGCTGCTCAAGATCAACCTTCATCTGCTCTATTTTACCTAGCGCCTCTTCTTTAGTCGACTTCTCCTGCTGTAATTCATTACTTAATGTTTCAATCTGAGTAGTGATATCCTTAACCTTAACCCCTAAAGAAGCAGCTATCTTCTGGGATTCCATTAATTTCGCTTCAGATATCCTGTATTTGGTCTCTAACTCATCTACTTTCTCTTGAAGGGCCATACTTTTAGCCCGTTCTTGCTGTAAAAGATAAAAACCTGTGCCTGCTAAAGATAAAGAAACCAGTATTAATATAATTGATATAA
This sequence comes from Candidatus Omnitrophota bacterium, assembly GCA_026387485.1. Taxonomy (GTDB): domain Bacteria; phylum Omnitrophota; class Gorgyraeia; order Gygaellales; family Profunditerraquicolaceae; genus JAPLLQ01. The sequence continues at coordinate 6,504 of JAPLLQ010000148.1, forward strand.
CCGGTGCTTTAGCTTTAAAATCCATGTTGCCTCCTTTTGCTTTTTTATCTGACCCAATTTTGTATTACTATATCATTACCCGGCTAAAAATCAAGACTTTTTATGCTTAAGTAATGCGCCAAACTCTTTAGGTACAGCAGAATCAAACTCGATAAACTTTCCTGAAGCCGGATGGATAAAACCAATATACTTGGCATGTAGGCAAAGCCTCTTAAACTCATTATTCCTGCCATATTTATTATCTCCCAAAATCGGATGCCCTATAAAATCTAAGTGGACCCTTAACTGGTGAGTCCTGCCGGTAAAAGGCTCAAGTTCCAATAAACTAAAATCTGCAAAGCGTTTTAAAGTGCGGTAATGTGTTTTGGCGTATTTAGCATTTCCTAAGAAACTAACCGCCATATTTTTTCTTTTAAAAGTATGCCTAGCAATAGGGGCTTCAATTACATCCTGATCAAATTCTACCTTACCTTTAACAATAGCAATATATTTACGTTTAATAGTATGTTTAGCGAATTGAGCCGCTAGATTAAGATGGCTGGGATTATTTTTAGCAATCACCAAGAGGCCGGAGGTCTCTTTATCTAAGCGATGGACTATGCCTGGACGGAGTGGATTGATACCGGATAAGTTCTTAAACCGATGCAACAAAGCATTTACCAAAGTGTGTTCTTGATTCCCCGCAGCAGGATGTACCACCAGCCCCACAGGTTTATTAATAACAGCTAAATCATCATCTTCATAAACTACATCTAACGATATCTCTTCGGGCTTAAGCAGGCTGGGTTCTTTATCTTCAATAACCACCCTGATTCTATCCCCTGCCTTAACTTTTTGGTGCGGTTTTGGAGAGCGAAAGTTTTCAGAAACCACCCTTCCTTCTTGGATGATTTTTTTTATTGAAGTACGGGAGAGCCCTGGCCTTTCCTTATTTAAAGAATCGAAAAGAAATAAATCCAAACGCCTACCGTTCTCTTCGCAAGAAACTTTAAGCCTATATTCAGACATAGCTAAATTTTAACTGGAACTTTTCTTAGTTAATTGAATCAGTTTTATTAACGCCAAGAAAAATATGGCTACGGCGAAAATCTGGAAAATGGTGAGATTAAAAATGATGGCCGGGTTATCTGCCCGCCAGAATTCAATAAAGAAACGTTTGGTAGAATAAAGCAAGAGGTAGGTAAATAATATGAACCCGGCCTTATGCGGCCTTTCCCTTAAGTAAATTAGAATAACGAATATAAAAACTAAAAACAATGATGAATATAACTGGGTAGGTATGAGTACAGCTTTATGCACCGGAAAATAAATCCCATAGCTTGACTCTCTCCCGAAACAACAGCCATTTAAAAAACATCCTAATCTCCCTATGGCTTGGGCTAAGGCAACATAAGGTATAATCAAATCTATGGTTTTATAAACCGGGAGTTTCTTTCTTTTTAGATAAACTACCCCTGAAAATAACCCTAAGATTAAACCACCGAACCAGGATAATCCGCCATGCTGGAACATAATGATTTCAAGGGGGTTATTAAGGTAATCGCTAAGATGGCCGGCAACATATAATATCCTTGCTCCGATAATCCCTAAAAAGAAACCAATAAAACAGAGATTAACAATTAACTCTGGATTGAAGTTTTGCCTCCTGGCTTGGCGGCTAGCCAAAGTTATAGCCAGCGTAAAAGCAAGAGCTAGGCTTAAACCGTAAGAATAAATTACAAAAGGCCCGATTCTGCAGATCTCCGGATGCATTCTTTATTTTCCTTTCAATACCTGCCAACCCAGCAATATCGCACCGATAGTAATCGCGCTATCCGCGAGATTAAAAACCGGCCAGATGCGAAAATCCAGAAAATCTATGACATAACCGAAAAATACCCGGTCGATAAGATTCCCTAACGCGCCGGCCAGTATTAAACTTAAAGCGAAAGTATAGGATTTATTCTGCTTGTTTCTTTTAATCCCCGCATAAATTAAAACAATAGCAACCAAGGAGGTGAGGATAAAAAAATAAATCTGGTTTCTGAATATCCCGAAAGCTGCACCCCGATTATGTACCAAGGTTAGGCTGAATATTCTTTCAATGACCGTAAAAGACTCTCCAACCTTGAAACTTTTGGAGATAATAAATTTAGTTAGTTGATCTAAAGATAGGATTCCTATTAATACGGCGAGGACCATCGGCAAGAAATAATTACCCCTTCTCCTTCTTCTCCTGACACTTGACACAGAGGCGGGCCTGAGGCACTGCTTTAAGCCGAGTCTTGGTGATCAGGCTTTTACAATCTTCGCATATACCGAAAGTACCATCTTCTATTCTTTTTAAGGCATCATCTAATTCATAGAGCGATTTTCTGTCGTTAGATGCCAACCCTAAGGAAAATTCGCGGTCATAATTATCCGTTGCTACATCTGCCATATGATAGGTGTAGCCGGAGATATCGCCTGAGGCTTCCTTCTGAGATTTCTTCAGCGTATCATCCGATATATGCTTTATCTCGTCATTTACCTCTTCTTTTCTCTTTAAGATTATCTTCTTAAATTCGATTAATTCCTTCTTGATAAATTTTTTTCTCATCCTTCGATTCCTTTCAATCACTCAAGGATAGACCCTCAAGCGTAGTCGACACTTCGACTCTGCTCAGTGTCGATGGTGAGCGCAGCCGAATCATCAAATAGGTCAATTTATTTCTCCTTTTCCTTTAGAGCTTCCTCGCACCTTTTACAGATCAAAGGATGCCTTGCGGATTTACCGGTTGAATCGCTATAATTCCAGCAGCGTACGCATTTTAGACCAGAAGCTTTACTGATCTCAATGGCAACTCCGCTCAAGACCTTACTGGTTAAACTCTCTTTCCCGACTTCCCTGTTTTCAATATTAACCTGAGAAACCTTAAATATCTCCGCAAAGTTCTCTTTTAGGCTGTTTAAGAAGTTATAACGATTTTGCTCTTTTGTCAATAGATTTATTTGCGCGTCAAATGAACTTCCGATCTCTCCACCTGAGCGCCTCTCTTCCAAGGCTTTAGCTACCTCAGGGATTAATTCCATTACCCCATCAAGCTCGGAAGCACCGGAGCTCTTTGACTGCTTGGGCCACCCTAAGAGATGCACGCTGGTAATCCCGGCATCGGCTTTCTCCTTAGGCATAATCTGCCAGATCTCATCAGCAGTAAAAACAAAGATCGGCGCAATCATTCTCACTAAAACGTTGAGTGCTTCATAAATCGCAGTCTGGGCTGCCCGGCGCTGGAGAGAATCGGATGCATAAGTATATAATCTCCCCTTCACCATATCTAAATAATACATAGATAAATCTTCATTGCAGAAATCATAGATAGACTTGTAGGCTTTATGGAATTCAAAATTTTCATAGCTAGAAGTAACCTCGCCTAAAACTTTACCTAGCCTGCTCAATATCCATTTATCAAGCTTCTTTAAATCGGTGTAGCTAACCTTATCCTTATCCGGGTTAAAATCATAAAGGTTGCTTAAAATAAAACGGGTTGTATTCCTCACCTTCCGGTAGGCCTCAGATAGCCGCGAAAGTATCTCCTTAGAGATACGGATATCCTCGTTATAATCGCTGGAGGCGACCCATAATCTTAAAATATCCGCGCCATAATCTTTGATAATATCAAAGGGTGAAATTACATTCCCCTGCGACTTGGACATCTTCCTGCCTTCGCCGTCAACTACGAACCCATGGGTGAGGACATTCTCAAATGGCGGCTTATTATCTATACATACGCCAGGTATTAATGAAGACTGAAACCAACCCCGGTGTTGATGCGAACCTTCCAGATATAAAGAAGCGGGGAATTTAAGTTCTTTTCTCTTCTTTAATACTGCTTGAGAGCTTATCCCGGAATCAAACCAGACATCCAATATGTCCGTACCCCTGGCTAGATCAGTAGATTTACAATGTGGGCATTGAAAATTTTTAGGCAGGAAATCTTTTAATTCCCGGATAAACCAGGAGCCTGTTCCTTCTTTTTTGACAATAGCGATAAAATTATTGATCACTTCGGGAGATAAGGATTCTTCATGGCAACTATTGCAAACTACCGCCGGAATAGGAACGCCCCAATATCTCTGCCGGGAAAGGCACCAATCCGGCCTTAAGCTGACCATAGCCGAAATTCTCTCCTCTCCTGAAGCAGGGATCCACTTTACATCTTTTTTAATAACCTCAAGCAGCTTTTTCCTTAAATCCTTATGCTCAAGGCTCAGAAACCACTGCTTAGTCGCCCGGAAAATAATCGGAGTCTTACAGCGCCAGCAATGCGGATAGGAATGTTGAATCTGGGAGTTAAAAAGCAGCGCCCCTAAACTATCTAGTTTCTCCAGTATTAATCCATTGGCCTTTAGACAATTTAAGCCTTTAAATTCTTGCGTAGAGGAATTAAAATTACCCTTAGCGTCAACCGGCATAATAATATCCAATTTATATTTTACACCGGTAAGATAATCTTCATTACCATGGCCAGGAGCAGTATGCACTAAGCCAGTACCTTCTTCCCCGGAAACATAATCTGCCAGAACCACTCGGCCATTCCTTATTCCAAAAGGATAGTTATATATCAATCCCTCTAAATCCTTTCCTTTAATTTCCCTTTCTACCTCATAATTATCTATCCCCATCTGGGAAAGAACATTATCTAATAAATTTCTGGCTATAATCAGATTACCTTTATCGGTTTTAACATAGCAATAAATAAAATCCGGATGCACTGCTACTGCCACATTAGCCAGCAGCGTCCAGGGAGTAGTAGTCCAGATGACCAGGTGCCCATTAACAAAATCTTTATTTTCTTCTAACTTAAACTTAACATATATTGAAGGAGAGGTATGGTTGTCATATTCTACCTCTGCCTCGGCTAAAGCAGTCTCGCATTTAAAACACCAGTTAACCGGTTTAAGCCCACGATAGATATAGCCTGCCTTGACCAATTCATTAAAAGCAATAAGTATGCTCTCCTCGTAATCCGAAGCCAAAGTTAAATAAGGATTCTCCCAGTCTGCGAATACTCCCAGCCGGATAAACTGCTCTTTTTGTTTAGCAACATAATTTAAAGCATAATCATAGGCTTGCTTACGAAAATCTACCTGCGAAATTTGGGATTTATTAATCTTTAGTTCCTTAAAAAGCTGGTGCTCGATAGGTAGGCCATGACAATCCCATCCCGGAACATAGGGCGAATCAAACCCGCGCATCGTCTTATATTTTACGATGATATCCTTTAAAGTTTTATTTAAGGCATGACCGATATGAATATCCCCGTTAGCATAGGGCGGGCCGTCATGGAGGATATATTTAGGCTTACCTTGTGACTTACTGCGGATTAGGCAGTAAGTATCCTTTACCTGCCAAGCCTTCAAGAAATCCGGTTCGCGCTTGGGCAGATCTGCCTTCATGGGAAATGCTGTTTTAGGTAAATTAAGAGTAGTTTTGTAGTCCATAATTTTGCTCCGTGCTACAGGTTTTAAGCATAAAACCTGTAGCTTGCAGCATAAAGTTATTTGATGTATTTACCTATAATAATTCCCAAATCTTTTTTGACTTTAGGAGAGATAAGTTTCCTATCGGTAACAATCGCAAATTTTAAAGCCTCTTTACAACTACAGGTACGCTCTTCATCTATATTCTTTATTGTCTCCACAAGGATATTTTTGGCTTTATCGATGTTATTCTTTAAGTTTGAAATAACCATATCTATTGTAACCGATGCATGATGAGGGTGCCAACAGTCATAGTCGGTAACTGAAGCCAGGGTAGAATAACAGATCTCTGCTTCCCGGGCTAATTTTGCTTCGACAAAATTAGTCATCCCTATTACATCCATCCCCCAGCTGCGATAAAGGTTTGATTCGGCTAAGGTCGAAAATGCTGGGCCTTCCATATTGATATATGTCCCGCGATTATGCACTCTTAAGCCTAATTTTTTAGCGGCATTATATAAATCCGCGGCTAACTCTGCGCAGACAGGATGGGCAAATTCGATATGCGCAACTATACCTTTTCCAAAAAAAGTAGTATCCCGGGCATAATTAGTCCTATCTACAAACTGATCAACAATAACAAAATCCATCGGCCTAAACTCTTCCTTAAGGCTGCCGCAGGCAGCCACTGAAATAATTCTCTCTACGCCCAACTTTTTCATACCATAAATATTAGCTATATAATTTATATGGCTAGGAGGTATAAGATGGCCCAAACCATGCCTAGGTACAAAGACAACTTCTTTACCCTCCAGGATACCGGTAACAAACTGACCGGAAGGCTTGCCAAAAGGCGTATTCATAGAGATCTTTTTTGCCTTCTTTAAGCCTTCAATATGATATAATCCGCTTCCTCCGATAATGCCTATTCTCGACATTTTAATCCCTTCTAGCTAATGCTTCAGCCCTTTTTAATGCTGCTTGTGCTGCTTCTTCCCATGAGCCGCCCTTACGTATGACTTCTAAGCCTGCTTCGGTTGTCCCTCCCTTAGAGGCTTCCTGTTTCTTCAGCTCCCCCGGAGGTAATTTTGTTTTCATATTTTGTGGATCAAGGCCGCTATTTTCTATAAAATTAAATATATACCCGGGCCCGCTGGCTGATATTGCGGTAGCGGCATTCATCATGCTCTCATCTATTTGGCGGGTTATCCCCAAATAATAAAAAATCTCTTGAGTAAATAATAGATCGTCGCTAGTAGCGAATTTACCTTTGCATAAACAACTTACTGATTCAGCTATCTTGGCTGCGATATTCGGCATCACCCTGATTACCCGGACATCTCCTAAAATATTCTCAATGTGCCTGGTGCTTATACCGGCAGCAATAGAAATCACTAGCTTTCCCCCTGCTTGCTTCCTGATTTCTTTTAATAGATGATCTAAATCCTGAGGTTTAATTGCTAAAATTATAGTTTCAGACTTATCTACTAAATCCAGGGCATTCTTAGCAGTATTAGTTTTTAAAGAGTTGGAGCGCTCTTTATCCTTATCGAAAACCCAAACCTCATACTCATTAATCTGTTGGCTTAATTTTCCAGCGATAACTGAGCCCATATTACCGCACCCGATTACGCCTATTTTATTCATATAATCCTCATCTTTAATCTATGGCTTCTCCCGCTTCCCCGAGTAAACTTACGAAGCGGGATCCCGCCTGCTATTAAAATTACTGGCGGGAAAAGATCCCCCTCCCTATTCTAACCATATCTGCACCCTCTTCAACAGCGACCTGGAAATCATCGGTCATGCCCATTGATAAAACTAGTGGCTGATTTATTTTATCCCGCAACTCCCGTAGCATCCGGAAATAAGGCCTGGCTTGCTCAGGATTATCTACCAGCGCAGCGATAGTCATTAATCCTTTTACCCTGACATTCCTTAACTGCAAAATCTCCTGTAAAATTCCCGTAATCTTATCCGGATTTAAGCCATATTTAGCCTCTTCAGGGGAAGTCTTTACTTCAATCAATACATCCTGAACCTTATTTATCTTTGCTGCTGCTTTATTAATTTCAACTGCCAATCGTAGACTGTCAACGGAATGAATCAGATCAAATATTTTAACCGCTTCTTTTACTTTATTGGTCTGTAGGTGCCCGATCATATGCCATTTTATATTTCGTAACCCGTAATCCGTAACTCGTAACTCGTAATATTTCTTGAGGGCTTCCTGAACCTTATTTTCACCGATATCAGTGACCCCACAGGTAATTGCTTCTTTTATCTCTTCAACACTTCTATTTTTGCTCACCGCAATGATGGTTACTGCGGCATGAATCCGCCCAACCTCAAGACATGCCTTTTTAACCCGCTCTCTGGCCTTAGCAATATTATCCTTGATCATTTGAATAAAATATTATACACCAGAAACAGGCAGGGTCAAATTAAAAGTATTCTTGATAAACTTCTCTGGCCCTATTTATGGCCTTGATCAGAAGATTTTTGGCGGGTTGATGCAAAGGCAGTATCCCCAAAGGCTTCTTTTCGATAGCTTCGCAGATCATTCCCAGTGAAGTTAGGTAAGTAAGGTATTTTTGTCCGGTTAATTCACTATTCTCTTTTATTAATGAAATTATCTCTAGGTTAGTAATCCGTCCCAGCTTAACCACAAGAGAAAGGGTATTTTCCAATGTCTCAATAAAACCTTCTAATAAAACTGTCCTTCCGGTAATAACAAAGTTGTTAATTTCATAAGGCAGGACCTTTTTTTCTACTGCTTCTTTAATCTTAAGACAGATATTTTTAGCCGAAGCGGTAATTAATTCAGTAACCAATTTTTGTTTTATCGGCTTATAAAATTCGCTCTTTTTAACTAATATCTCTTTTGAGTCACTGACCTGTTCCGGATTCCCGATAATCCCATATGACCTTTTGATATCCTCAGCCAGCTCAAAGGTAATTTTAAGGTTCTCGGAGAGCGCTTGAGTGAAATTATCCCCGCCTAAAGCTAGAACCTCAACTTCTTTTAACAATCCATCCTTAAAAATTAAAAGCTCGGTTGTATCGCTTCCAATATCACAAAATATATTCAGGCCTTCCCTGAACTCGCGGCTTAATACCGCTTTAGAAGTAGCCAGGCCGGAAAGAAATAAATTTTTAATCTCATAGCCGGATTGATTAATCAGGCGGCTTAAGCTCTGCACTGAGGCAAGTTTAGCACAGACTAAATAAAGGTCGACTTGGAGTTTATGGCTATAAAGCCCAAGCGGATTAAGGATATCATTTTTAGAGTCTATTGTGTAACTAGAAGGTATCGTATGAATTATTTCTTCTTCCAGGCTTGAGCCAAGTATGCGCGCCTGCTCATTAGCCCTTTGTATATCAGATACAGTAATAACCTTATTCCCTCTTTCGGCTAGAGGGATAATCGCTTGAGCATGCTTAGTGACGATATCCTGTCCAGAAATATTTACTGAAATAAATTTTATATTAATTCCGGACTTGCCTTTTAAACTCTTTAAAAGCTTAGTCACCGAGCCAATAAGGCTTATAGAATCAACGATTACGCCTTCTTTTACCGCCTGAATTGGCATATAGTCAAAATAAATCCTCTCCAGTTGCTTCTTTTTTAAAAGTGCCAGAGAGCAGGCGATTTTACTTGAACCAATATCCAAAGCGCAAATATAATTACTTAGCATTAGTATCCTTAAATTTTATTACCGGCTCCTTAAACCTTAAGTCAATATACTTGATATCCGCAGATGATATTTCTCTTGGTTAATCAAGCCGGCCATAATGGCAATTTTTTCCTTCATGTTCCCCTGGCTTATTTTTACCTCCATAAGCCCTATCCGCTCGGGAGCCTGCCAGCCAGAGTAAACCACTTTTTTCTGAGGCAAGGGAATAAAAATATCAATGTTATCCATCCCCGCCACATCAATTTTCTTAATCCGGTAGTCTCTTAATGAATGGTTTTTATTGGCTTCCTCAATAATATCCAAAGCTAAAGATAGCTCTTTATTATTATACTTTACTCCCTGCTTAGGCCCAAAAATTTTAGTTTCTAAACCTAAAATTATTGGCAGGCCTGAATCATTTGGGTCTAAAGGGCTATAAAAGAGCACCCCTTCCTGATCAATGGCAAAATAGCGGTAAAGTTTTAAGAAAGCCAAGGCCTTGCGCTTGATAAACTCAACGTAAATCCGGTCAGGAAAAACCCTGGCTAACCTTATTTGGCTACAGTCAGGGCAGCGGATAATAATCCCCTGTGATTCCCCAGCTAAATCTATGCTAAAGATATTTCTTCCTTTAAGATGAGAGAAATCAATCAAAGTCTTTTCTTTACTGATTACTTCCCGGACTTTGAAATAATCCCAAGTAGCCAAGGCCCTCCAAATATAACTTATAATCAAAAATATGGCAAGAAGAATTATCGGGATGAGGATTATTACTTTTAAAAATGGTTTGGCTTTATTTTTTCTCATACGCCAGATTAAGTAGCTTAAGACAGAGCTGGTTAAAATCTAATCCTATTTTCTTGGCAGCCTTAGGCAGGAGGCTAGTTGAGGTAAACCCGGGTATGGTATTTACCTCCAGGATAAAAGGAATATTTTTTTGGTCAAGAATAATATCCACCCTTGAACAGCCAAAACAACCTAAAAGCTTATGCGCCAAGAGTCCTGCCTCCTGGACTCTCCAGGCAACCTTCTTATTCAATTCCGCCGTAACTATATAATCAGTTAG
>JAPLLQ010000088.1:0-366 GCA_026387485.1 Candidatus Omnitrophota bacterium
GGCCGATACAGGGGCCTTTTGTCCCGCCGGAAAACCTGCCGTCGGTAATTAAGGCGACAGAATTACTCAAGCCTAAACCCGCAATCGCCGAAGTAGGCGCTAACATCTCGCGCATCCCCGGTCCGCCGGCAGGCCCTTCATAGCGGATAACCACGCAATCGCCTTTTTTGATGCGCTTATTCATGATTGCTGTCATTGCCTCTTCTTCGCGGTTAAATATTTTAGCCCGGCCGGTAAACTTCATCATCTCTTTAGAGACTGCCGCCTGTTTCACCACAGCGCCATCAACAGCAAGATTTCCGTATAACACGGCAATCCCGCCCTGCTTATGATAAGCTTTGTTAAATGGACGGATAACATCCTCAT
>JAPLLQ010000088.1:378-4826 GCA_026387485.1 Candidatus Omnitrophota bacterium
GCTAGCAATGGAAAAAGTTCTTTCGCCGTTGACATTTAAGGTATTATTCAATTTTGATTTTAACCTCTTTAATACCGCGGGGATTCCTCCGGCATACTCTAAGTCTTCCATAAAATGCACGCCTGCCGGTTCAATAGAACTGATATGTGGGGTGGTTTTTCCGATTTTATCAAATGTCTTTAAATTAAGCTTGATCCCGGCTTCATGGGCAATAGCCATTAAGTGAAGCACGGTATTACTTGAACCGCCTAAAGCCATATCCACCACAATAGCATTTTCTAAAGATTCAGCCGTAATGATTTTTCTAGGTGTAATATTCTTTTTCACTAATTCCACAATCCGCTCGCCGGATGCCTGGGCAATCCTGCGCTTCTTAGCTGAAATTGCCAAAGCTGTGGCGCAACCGGGAAGAGACATACCCATAGTTTCGGTAAGGCAAGCCATGGTATTAGCCGTATATAAACCCTGGCATGAGCCGGCGCCAGGACAGGCTTCTATCTCTAAACAGGAAAGTTCCCGGGAAGAAATTTTACCGGCTTTAGCTAACCCCATTGCTTCAAAAGTATCATGCACAAAAGCTAACTTTCTTTTATTGTAATGGCCAGAGAGCATTGGCCCGGCAGTAACGATGATTGCCGGAATATTAAGTCTTGCCACACCCATAAGCATGCCGGGAGTAATCTTATCGCAGTTAGTCAAACAAATAATACCATCTAACTGATGAGCATTACAGACTGTCTCAATGGTATCCGCCACAATCTCTCTTAATGCCAAAGGATAACACATACCTAAATGGCCCATTGCTAGGCCATCGCAAATACCCGGTACGCCAAAAAAGAAAGGCACACCGCCGCCATAACAGACGCCGCGTTCAATAAAACGCTCTAAATCGCGCATTCCGATATGCCCGGGGATCAGGTCGGTAAAAGATGTAGCCACACCAATAAACGGCCGCTTTAAATCTTTTCTCGATAACCCCGTAGCATGAAGAAGCGCACGGTGAGGCACTCTATCCAATCCCTTTTTTATTTGATCAGATCGCATAAGTTCTCCTTGTCTACGAAGACAACACCCGCGCAAATCCGCTAAGCGCGGGGTGTCTCACCTATTTAGAATTTAGTCGGCGCCTTCGCCGTCATGCACAACTTCATTTCCTTCCTGACGTTTGCGCACGATTACCCGCTTCAAAATTACATATTTATCCACTAAACTTCTATTATTTACCGCATTTAATTGCTTGAAGAGAAAATCAAACTTAGCTTCAATTTCTGCGGCAATTTTATCCCGCAATTCTTCAGGTAAACCCATGATATCTTTTTTAAAGGGGCCCAATGCTTTTTTACGGGCCTTATAGAAGAATTGTTCGTCAGTCTCGCCTTCTTTTTTTTCGTTGGCCGCATTTACCTTAAGCCAATCATACATCTTATTCTTAAGATCAACCGGGAAATTTTTGCTATCAAGCATCATATTTTGAAAACCGGTTGCCAGATGTACTTCTACAGTATTATTCTCCGGAAATTTATGGAACATCTCCTCAGGTAAAGTAGATGCGCCATGTTGCACTGCCCCTCCTAAACCGTACTCTTTCTGAGCTATACCAGAGAGAGTATTCAGAGTATTAAAATCAAGCTTCACTTCGGCAATACTTCCATCGGCCTTAACCACTCCACCATGGGAAGTTCCGGTTTGAATAGAAATCTTGCTTATGCCTACTAAACCCTTGCGCAGCCTTTCTTTAAACCCTTCCATAAATGCGCGTAAATCTTCGGGAGTTGAATTCTGATGGCCGACTTCGCCTATCTCTCCGCCTACGGAAACAGTAATCCCCTTTGGTTCAATCCTGCGGATAAACTGGGTAAGTTTAGCGCAAACTTCATAATTATTTTTTTGCTGTTTTTTGATATCTTTTTTGCTTAAATCAACTAAGGTTGAAGAATCAATATCAATATTATAAAAACCCGCTCCCGCGGCATCGGCGATTAAATCCTGCAATCCCTTTAATTCCTTATCCGGATCCTCCTGAAATTTCTTGGCATTGGCCTGAAAATGGTCACCCTGAATAAATACCGGGCCAGAATAGCCTTCTTTGATTGACGCAGCCAAAACTACTGCCGTGAATTCAACCGGCGGCTGGGCAGTATAGCCCATCTCGGACTTAGCGATTTCAAAGATAAACGCGCCGCTATTATTTTTCTTAGCTACCCTGAATATTGCTCTAGCTAAATCATAGGTCATGCTCCTTAAATTTATCGCCGGAACGGTAAACCCGCTAAATTCACCTTTTCCGCGGGTTATATAAAACTCATGAATACTTGAAGTATAAATTCCTTTTTTATAAGCGATATCGCTAATCTTTTTGGCTAATTTTTTCTTCAAACCGGAATCATCGGTCATAATTAAATCCATTACAATTTTGTCAACCTCAAGCGGCTTCCTTCCCACAGCAGTGCTCCTTTCTAAAACTTAAGTTAATATTTTTAGCAGATTATACCACTCTTCAATCTTTAACTCTTTCTTTTTTATAGCCGTCTCAAAATCTACCATAATCACCCTTCCACAAGAAATTCCTACAGCCTTATCTTTTTCACCCTTTAACAAAGAATCCACTGCTACTTGGCTCAAACGAAGGGCCAGATCCCGGCTAATCGCAGTAGGCCTGCCGCCTCTTTGAACGTGGCCTAAGACAATTGCCCGGGTTTCAAAGCTAGTCATATCGGTTATTTTTTGGGCAATATCCTCGGCTTTTCCCGCGCCTTCAGCTACAACAATAATCCAGCTCAACTTGCCACTGATATTCCCCTGAACAATATCATGGCACATTGCTTCTAAATTAAGTTTTCTCTCCGGGATGATTACATCTTCACATCCTCCGGCCAAAGCTACTGCCAAAGCAATATAGCCACACCCCCGGCCCATAACTTCAACCACAAAGATCCGCTCCATACTGGTCGCAGTATCCCGAATATTGTCAATAGCATTCAAAGCAGTATTTATAGCGGTGTCCGAACCGATAGTAACATCTATGCCATTGATATCATTATCAATTGATGCCGGGATTCCAATGCAAGGGATATTATATTTATTGCCGAATTCATGGGCGGCAGTAAAAGAACCATTACCGCCGATAACAATTAAACCATCTATGGCGTATTTTTTTACAGTTTGATATGCCCGATCCTGACCTTCTTTAGTCTGAAATTCCGGACAACGGCCGGTCTTTAAAATTGTCCCGCCTAAATTAATGATCCCTGAAACAGAGCGGTGGTCTAAAACTTTTAATTCTTCGTTAATTAAACCCCGCCAGCCGCGGAAAACACCGATTACCTCTAATTTATGAGCGGTAGCACAGCGCACAACCGCCCTGATTGCCGCGTTCATTCCCGGCGCATCTCCGCCGGTAGTTAATACTGCTATTCTTTTCATCAAGTCCCCATCTCCCAACTTGCCAGGTATTTTTTCTGCTCCGGGGTCAATACGTCGATCTTAATACCCAGAGACTTTAACTTTAAGCGGGCGATATTTTTATCAATATTATCCGGGACCTTATAAACCTGCTTCTTTAACTTTCTGTAATTCTTAGCGATATATTCGGCCGAGAGCGCTTGATTGGCAAAAGACATATCCATAACGCTGGCTGGATGCCCCTCTGCCGCAGTTAAGTTTATCAGGCGACCCTCACCTAAAAGATAAATTTTTCTTCCGTCTTTTAAAGTATACTCATCCACGAAATCGCGGATTACTCTTTTCCTGATGCTTAATTTTTTTAACCCCGCTATATCCAATTCTACATTAAAGTGCCCGGGATTACATACTATCGCCCCATCCTTCATTGTCTTAAAATGCTCTCTCCTGATTACGTTGATATCGCCGGTAACCGTAACAAAAACATCGCCTATTCTAGCCGCATCCTTGATCGGCATAACCCTAAATCCATCCATAGTCGCTTCCAGGGCCCTTAAAGGGTCAACCTCAACCACAATTACCTTCGCCCCCAAACCACTAGCCCGCATCGCCGCACCCTTACCACACCAGCCATAGCCAGAAACCACAAAGTTTGCGCCGGCTAATAATTTATTTGTAGCCCGAATTATGCCATCGATAGTTGACTGCCCGGTCCCGTAACGATTATCAAAAAGATGCTTAGTCATAGCGTCATTAACCGCGATAATCGGATAACGTAATTTTCCTTGGGCTGCTAAAGCCCTTAAGCGGATAACCCCGGTAGTAGTCTCTTCTGTCCCGGCTATAATATTACTATGCGCTGAAAATGGCTTTTGATGAATGCTGCTGACTAAATCCGCTCCATCATCCATGGTAATGTCAGGCTTAGGCATAAGCGCAGATTTAATATGTTGATAATAAGTTTTGGTGTCTTCCCCCTTAATCGCAAATACCGGAATTTTAAGATTTTTCACCAAGGCTGCGGCTACATCATCCTGAGTAGATAA
>JAPLLQ010000137.1:0-510 GCA_026387485.1 Candidatus Omnitrophota bacterium
TGCGCTTTTGCGGGAGACCCGCGAGATTGTTGAGGCTAAACGTAAAGAGGGTGCTAAAGCCGTGGATATGGTTTCTTCAACGCTATTGACGATTGCCCAGACTTACAATATTAAAGCCGGGTCAATCTTAGCAGTTAGCGATAATGTGGTTACCGGTGAAATGGGCTTTATGAATCCGCTGTATTATATGGCAGAGAGTAACCTGATTAAAATTGCCTTGAAAACAGTAAAGAAGCTAGAAGGAAAATAATGAAATTTTCTCCACTATTCTGGCCAATTGAATTAAAAGGAAAGACAATTTACATCCTTGATGAAACCCGTTTACCCCAAAAACTCGTCTATATCAAAGCTAAGAATTACCAGCAGGCAGTAAGGGCTATAAAGGAAATGAAAACCCGCGCTGTTGGCCAGGTGATTTTGGTGATGTATACTTTTCTTTTGGTAGCTCGGCAGAATAAGAATAAAAAAAATCTACTTCCTGCCCTAAATAAAGCAGCTTTAGCTATTGCC